>JAJDBL010000217.1 GCA_029261375.1 Nitrospirales bacterium | reverse complement strand
TGCACACGGGCGACACGACAACGTTGCGGCACTGCTCGTGGAAAAGGGAGCAAATATTCACCACACGACTGATACGGGTCTATCGCTCCTGCACATGGCGGCGATGCAAGGTTCTGAAACGATTGTGGACCTCATGCTCGCACATGGAGCCAACGTCAAAGGCACCAATGATGATGGCTTTACCGCGCTGCATTCCGCTGCGGTGGGTGGGCACGTGCCCGCGGCTCGATCGCTCAGTGCGGCCTCCTCTGAGTTGAATGCTGTCACGATTGGAGGGAGAACGCCCTTGGCCTTAGCATGCACGATCGGACATGCGAAAATGGTCGAATTCCTACTTCACGCAGGCGCGTCCGTGAATAAACAAGATGGGGAGGGTTTCACCCCACTCCATCTCGCTGCAGGGAAGGGTTATCTGGGCATTGTGAAACGCTTGATCTCAGGAGGTGCGGATGTCTTAGCGCTTTCTCATTCAGGCATGCAACCCATCAACATGGCTGCAAACAGTCGACGACATACTATCGTCGAGTTTCTCCTCCCGTACATGGAAAAGCAGCAAGGACAGACGTGAGGGTGAGGTGTTTTTGCTGAAGGTTGTTAGTGGCCACGCAGGAGCTTATCGTGCCCGAAGCGACGTTGTTCAGATTCTCGGCGGGAAATTGACGTCAGGATTTTTCCCGTTGGTTGAAATGATGGAAAACGAGCATTTGACAGTACCCATGCGACACATATAATGTTCTCTCGATTGAAAATAGACATGATGCCCGGATGGCGGAACTGGCAGACGCGCCAGACTCAAAATCTGGTTCCTTTACGGGAGTGGGAGTTCGACCCTCCCTCCGGGCACCATCTGATTCTTACTCCGTTCTGAAGCTGCGGGGATTTCATGGGGGAAAATCTACCTCTCTCCCCCTTTGCGAACAGGGACATCTCAATGGACGCCACGCTGCAAAACACTCATCTATTTCTGTATTATAACCTCATATATGTAATTTAATAGATTGGTATAAGTGATGGATATTAAACATAAAAGCAGAGTTGTAACTGAAGGGCCTGATCGAGCTCCTGCTCGTGCGATGCTTAAGGCCGTTGGATTCACTGACGAGGATATTGCGAAGCCTTTGGTCGGAATTGCTAACACCTGGATTGAGATCATGCCCTGCAATTCCCACCTTCGTCGGTTGTCAGAACGAGTCAAAGCAGGAGTGCGAGCTGCCGGTGGTACACCCATCGAGTACAACACGATTGCTGTCTCAGATGGGATTTCAATGGGCACGGAAGGGATGAAAGCGTCGCTCATTAGCCGGGAAGTGATTGCGGATTCGATAGAGTTGACCGCTCGCGGATATTCGTTTGATGCGGTCGTCGCACTATCGGGTTGTGACAAGACGATTCCTGGAACGGTGATGGCGTTGACGCGTTTGAACGTTCCGTCGTTGATGCTGTATGGCGGTTCAATTATGCCAGGGAAACTGGGTGAAAAAGACATCACCATTCAGGATGTCTTCGAGGCTGTCGGCGCGAGAGCGGCGGGACGTATGGACGAGGACACGTTTCGTGCCATTGAAGACCATGCGTGTCCTGGCGCGGGTGCGTGCGGTGGTCAGTTTACGGCCAATACGATGTCGATTGCCTATGAATTCATGGGCATTTCACCGATGGGCTTCAATGGCGTTCCCGCCATGGATTCCAAAAAAGACGATGTAGCGTTCCGTGCTGGCGAATTGGTGATGGATTTGCTGCGCAAGGGAACCCTGCCTTCCGAAATCATTACGCGCCAATCAATTGAAAATGCGATTGCTGCGGTTGCAACGACTGGCGGGTCAACGAACGCGGTGCTCCACCTTCTCGCATTAGCGCGTGAGGCCGGAATACCCCTCGAACTCGAAGACTTTGATTCTATCAACCAGAAGGTGCCACTTCTTGCTGACCTCAAACCCGGTGGGCACTTTGTTGCATTAGATTTGTTCAACGCAGGTGGAACACGCCTGGTTGCCAAGCGTCTGATTGATGCGGGTCACCTTCACAAAGACCAACCAAATGTCACTGGACGAACTCTTGGAGATGAGGCTGCGGAAGCCACGGAAACGCCCGACCAGAAGGTGTTACACACCGTTTCGGAACCGATTAAGGCAACAGGTGGGCTTGTCATTCTGAGAGGCAATATTGCCCCTGAAGGTTGTGTGCTAAAGGTTGCAGGACATGAGCGGATGCAACATCGCGGTCCCGCCAAGGTGTTTGATTGTGAAGAGGATGCATTTGCTTCTGTTCAGCGGGGCGAGATCAAGGCTGGAGACGTTGTTGTCATCCGCTATGAAGGACCACAGGGTGGTCCTGGACTGCGTGACATGCTCGGCGTCACCGGCGAGATTGTGGGCGCTGGGATCGGGGATTCGGTTGCGTTGCTGACAGACGGTCGTTTTTCGGGTGCGACTCATGGTCTCATGGCTGGACATGTGTCGCCCGAAGCATCCAAAGGCGGTCCCATCGCTGCATTGCGTGATGGAGATATGATCTCGTTTGATGTGTCTACTCGTCGGCTTGACGTTGAGCTTTCAGATGATGAGATCGCAGCACGCATGAAGGACTGGACCGCCCCCCTTCCGCGGTATACTGGCGGCGTTATGGCGAAGTATGCTCGGAGTGTCTCGTCGGCGTCTCACGGTGCCATTACCACATAGTTCCTAGCTGACCCATCTCGGCTATGCCGGAACTCCTGCCGGTGTCTTGATAATTTTCGCTAGAACTAGCCCTAAGAGAAGTCCGGCCACGATCAGGTCTGCGATCATGATGGCGGTATACCCAGCCGAGAATCCCCACCAGTTCCAGTACGGCACGTGACACAGAACGCCTGCGGTGAACGTGACACCGACAACAAACCCAACCCGACTCCAATAACAAGAGATCTTCGTGCACAGGAGGAGTCCGGTTATCAATAATGCTACAAGGACTTGATTTAGAAATCCGAACATCATCGGTGTTGCCATAGAGGCGACGCCGCCTTTGTTGTACGACACGAAGACGAAGGGTCCTTGTTTCATCTTTTCCATCGCACGCTCGTGTGCTTTCGCTTGCTCATCATCGCTTAGTCCTGCTTCATGCGCTTCACCTGGATAGACGTAAACTCCAGAGTTGGGTGTATTCGCATTCAACACACTCGCGACGTGGTCCTCGTTGGTAAATGTATTGAGTGTCATATTGTGCCAAGGAAGCACCATCCATGAGACCGCACCCCAGACGAATAGAACAACGCCCCCGACGAGCCCTCCGATGAGAAGTGGTCGTGCCATGATGCCCCTCCGTTAGATCGTTATGTGTCTTTCGTCGTGCAAAACAAGGCAGTATAAAGACACTGTTACAACGGTAAGTGAGTTTGTATCTTTCGGACATCGTCCTCTCGTTCTGCTTCTGCTTGTTTTGGGTTAACAAGCTTATGTGTGAGTAGATGTGAAAACACGTGTTTAGCAGCGACTCTGTGTCCTTCTGCGTTCCAGTGTCGATCACTCTCCCAGAAAAGCGGGGTTCCACGTTCGGTCAGGGACCGAAACGATGGAAGAAGGTCTACGTATCGAATCTCATGCTTTTCTAGTATGCCTTGAAGCCGTTGATATCCTGTGGCTTTCTCGATACAGAGTGTGTGAGGAGTTGGGGCTTTTGCCTCGGTCTTTCGTCTGTACTGGCCGTCCACCTCGTGAAGTGCCGGAACTGAAAATACCACTAGGGTGCTGCCTATGGCTTTCGTCTCTTGTTGTAAACGGGAGAGGATTCGTTCTGTCGTTTCCCACGCTTCTGTGTAGTTCGTGGGTTCGATACAGAAATTGACGCCGTGTTCCCCTAGAAAACGTGTATTGGAGGACCCGGAGAGTGTCGTTGACACGAATAGCGGGATCTTGACTGCTGCTTCGTTTCCCAATTGCATCAGTATGGACTGATTCGTGATCTGTTGAAGAACTGACCCCTGTCGGACTTTGGCCGCAACGTAACGACGTTGTGTCCCTTCGAAGTCGACGTGTGTGAGTCTCCACGCTGGCGAAATGTGTGGGTCGAGAAAAGGCCGGCTGTCTATTTTCATCGAACGGTGGCTGACCAATCTCTCAAGTGTCTGGCTATTGTTTGTCACATCGTTTGCAACGTAGAACGCGAGTAACACAATGTCAGGGGCATAGGCGCGCCCGATCTGATTGAAGATGAGATACTCCTGTAGGGTTCCATAACCACCGACACCTAAGTTAATAACCTCAATAGACACTCCCTGCGCTTGGCTGAGTGTAGCGACTTGTCGAGGAAACGCCTCGTCAAGACTAACCGAGTACGCTTCCATGAACGAATCGCCTAGAATGAGTATGCGTGGTCGGTGATCCGGGTTCTCCACGGTATGTTCGATATCGCGCCAGCCTGCCGAATTGTATCTAACCTGCACGCTCCCTTCCGGCATGGTATTTTCGTACAGCGCGTTCGGCTGCAATATCCAACCCAAGCTGGGGTGTGGAACTCGATGTTCTATTTTTGCTTTTGGTTTGAGAGGAATAAATTGACTGAGGAACAATTCGGCGAGAAAAAGGGAGAGGACGAGGCTTACGCAGACCAGGGCCAGGTTGCCGAGATGTCGTTGCACTATTGCACGCTCACCGGGACGAGCTCAATCGAAGATTGATTATTTCGAGGTTTGACTGTTGGATTTGTCCTTGCCGGAATAGGCAATTCGAATAACTGTCTCATGGTCATTCAGAGCATTTGCAAAAAAGGCATAAGCGCTGATGTATTTAGGTCTTGGGCAAGTTGGTTGATTCCCTCATTCCATTGGGTATCGAGGTTATCGACATGCTGGAGTGTCCCGAGGATGGTTGTTCCTGTCGCCTCGCTTATGAGCGATAAGGCTTCTTTCTCTGAGGAAAGCCGAGATGCCTTATTTGGGTGATTGACGATTAAGCCTGCAATGGGAACGTTTCGTTCTTGCAGGGCGTTTATGGTGAGTAGGGTGTGATTAATGGTCCCGAGGCTTCCGCGCGTGACGATCACCACTGGTAGGCCGAGTAGGCTGATTAAGTCGCGGATGAAAAACGATTCTGCTATCGGAACCATGATGCCTCCGACACCTTCAATCAACAGCGTGTCATGCCACGTGTGGAGTACATCGGCGGCGTCAAGTATTCGTTGTGTATTTATGTGGACCCCGTGGATGCGCGCTGCGATTTGCGGCGCGGCAGGCTCGTCAAGTTCGTATGGGCAGATCAGTTCCCGTGGATCCTCAATCGAGGTAGTCTCAATCAGTCGATCAACATCGTTAGGACGTGGCGTCGCGCCCGTACAGATAGGCTTCATGACACCGACGCTGTATCCGTGGCCACTGAGCGCTTTTCCAAGGGCACAGGTTACCATCGTCTTTCCAACACCCGTGTCGGTGCCGGTTATGAAAAACCCTCGCTTCACTGGTCCTTTCTGGTCAAATTGCTGTAAAACCGGCATATTGTATCCGTCGATGTTTTCTGGGTAAAGGCGCGTTGATCGCTATAGATAGGAGTTCCAGAGTGACTGACACGTTCACGATTGCACAGCTTTCGGATCCTCATCTGTCCTCGTTGGAAGGGGTTGGTCTGTGTGATCTCCTAGACAAGAGGCTCATTGGGTATCTCTGGTGGCGATTGAGTCGACGTGCAAAATATCGTCCGAAAATACTTGCGGCACTTGTCGAAGATCTCAAGGCCCAGCAGCCTGATCACACTGTGGTGACTGGTGACCTCACGCATGTGGGGTTGCCGCATGAGTGCTCCGAAGTCGCGACCTGGCTGGGTGTGCTTGGCACACCGGAGGAGGTCACGGTTGTTCCAGGAAATCATGATGCCTACGTTACTGCGGATTGGGAAGAGACTCTTGGAAAGTGGACGCCGTACATGGCTTCTGATGTTGCAGGCAACGCTAACGGTCTTGGGCATGACGCGTGTTTTCCAAGTTTGCGCGTCCGAGGTTCTGTCGCGTTCATCGGCCTTTCAACGGCCAGACCTTCCGCTCCATTCTTTGCCGTGGGGAGTTTGGGGAAGTCCCAGTTAGAGAAGTTTCAACAGATTCTTGTCGACACTCATGAACGGGACTTGTTTCGTGTCGTGTTGCTCCATCACCCTCCTGTGGCTGGAACAGTGCCGTGGCAGAAGCGATTGACCGATAGTAGGGAGTTCGCATCTGTGATACGCCAACATGGCGCTGATCTTATTTTGCACGGCCATGCACATCGAGCGTGCGTGGAGACGATGCCAGCTAAAAATAGTCGGGTGTCCGTCTTCGGGGTCCCGGCAGCGTCCGTGTCCACTCGCGCATCAGATCGCGTCGCGCAATATCATCTGTACCGCTTGAATCGCAATGCATCAAGGTGGGACGTTGCGGTTTCTGTGCGAGGCTATTCCGTGGAGGAAGAGCGGGTGGTGTCGTTTGGTCCTGCCTCAATGCTCACTTGATTGTACGTCGATAGTTTTGAGTCGAGTTTTCTTTTGATGGACGGGTAGGTGTGAGGGGCGTATTAGCCTCTGCATAGCTTACAGCGTCTTCTGATAGATCCGGTATCGTTTGTATGCTGTTCCTCCTAACGATTCGAGAATGCTCCGCATCCCCTCGTTGTCCTCAAGAATCCATGACAACTCTACGTCCTGTATCCCCAGTTTGAGTCCTGGTTCTCGGACAGCGTCGATCACCATGAATGCGAGTGCTGTTCCCAGAAGGCTGCGCTGATACTGTTTTCGTACCCCCATGAGAGGGATTCGCGCGGATTGAGGGTGGGTGGCTTTCAGTCGCCATAACAGCTTGGCCCACCCGAACGGAAAGAGTCGCCCATTCAAGTCGCGGATGGCTTCGTTCACGTTGGGAAACACCACAATCATTGCGGCAGGGACACCATCAACCTCTGCGATTTGGACGAGATCATCTGCCACAAGGAATTTCAGGCTCTGTGCCAAGTGAGAAAACTCAGCGTTTGTGAAAGGAACATACCCCCAGTTTCCTGACCAGGCATCGTTAAAAATATCCTGGAGGATGGCGATCTCGCTATCGAAGTGTTCTCGTCGAAGCGCGCGTACGTTGATGCGTTCCGCAGTTCGTTGGGCAACGAGTGTCATGATTTTTGGAGGTGTGAACTCTGCATCAATGCGGTAGGCGAGGGTGTCTTTCGTTCCTTTGTAGCCGATCGCCTCAAGCCGCGACGCGTAGTATGGAGGTGCATGTCCCATCATGAGCATTGGCGGGTGCTGGAACCCCTCGACCAGCAGGCCACATTCCTGGTTGATGGAGAGGTTAAAGGGGCCGCGTATGTGATGTATTTCTTGACTCGACAGCCAGGTTTCTGCGGTCCGGAGTAACGAGTCAAACACTGCTTCATCGTTCACCGCTTCAAGCATCCCGAAGAACCCTGTGGAATCGCAGTAACGTTCTATGTGAAGGTCGTCGATTTGGGCGCTTATTCTTCCAACGGCTTTTCCGCCTTTATAGGCCAGCCAGAATTTTGCACGTGCATGTGCAAAGTATGGATTTCGTGAAGAAATGTGCTCGTGGCGCTCAATGAGCAATGGGGGAATCCATACTGGATCGTTTGCGTAGAGTGACCAGGGCAAACGGATAAATTGTCTTCGTAGCCACCATCCCGTGACGGGAACAATAGTGACGTCACTGTTGTTGGGGGATTCTAGTGGTGGGATTGGGGACCTTGTGGCCATGGGTGCATACGGAATATGAAGGGAGGCAGGCTGTTGTGCGGGATGGAGCCGCTAGTCGTTGTTGTGAGAGAGTTGGGCAACCCACGGATACCGAATATTTTCGTCATCCGCATAGCCTAGGTTGAACACGGTTTCGCTGTGAGGAAGCTCTCGCGACGTGTCGTAGTAGGTTCCAATAAGACGATCCCAAAAATAGTTGGTGATCCCAAAATTACCGTGCTCGTTATGAAAGTGATGGAGAAGATGGAGGCGTTTGATGCGACGCAAAAAACTGTTACGTGGCGCGTATCGGAGATGTTGTGTGCAGTGGCAGAACTCGTAGAACAGTGTCGTCGCGAGCCCGGTCGCGAGCGCCATCGCTGCTCCTGCATGTCCGCCGATCAGTGCACCGATTGGCAGCGTGACTACCGCGATCGTGGGGAGTGTCGTGTGAAGCGCGCCAAAGAGCACTCGCAGGTCGTGAGGATCTTGGTGGTGATCAAAGTGGATGCGTTTCCATAGCGCAGCCGTGCGTGGAGACTTGTAAAGGAAACGCCCGTGAAGCACGAATCGGTGTAGCGTATACCAGACAAGAGGATAGACGACAATCGCTAACAGAGCTGCGATGGTGAGGAGTATTATCTGCTGTCGTCCGAGAGGTTGACTCCAATACATCGCGAGGTATCCGCTTAGTACAAGAAGCAGTATATAGGCTTGGATTGCGGGATACTGAAAATATGCAATGACTAGTTCGCGAAGTGTCATGCGATCGAGATGATGTTTTCGTGTTCGCCAAATGGACTGAAATATACTCATGGTTCGTTCTCTGCAGAATGTGATTTACGCTGGATTCCGGTGGCTCCGACTCAACCGAACGTTGTTCCAAAATTTGTAAGCGCAAGCATTATAGGCGACTTGGTAAGTCGGCTCAAGGGACTGGCGTTCGTCATTCGTTGTTTGACATAGGGTTGTGCTTTTCGACGGTGCTGTCGAGGGGAGTCGCAGGCGTACGTGTTGAATCACCGACAGAATGACGTTACAGAACCGTGATGGTCGCGCGACGATGGCACGATGTTATCTCAGAGAGTCCAAAATATCATGTATTTCATGAGAAAGGAGCGCAGCATTACTACGGCATATCGAGGGCTCTATACGACGTTCATTTGCCTTTGACTAGAACAACATCATTCCCCAAATAGAACGTGTGATTAATTACGGACAGTGGCTCCTGTACGAGATGCATCCTAAAATGTTGCCATTTGGCCTCAAAAACCCTTATATCCGTGATGTGTCAACAAGCTGACAGTCAGATTCTAGAAAGATAAGAATTGAATAAGAATTTGCGTTTATTCCCATATATCTATAGAGTACCGGGTTAATTTTGTAGGAATTGTGTGTAAGCAGTGTTACGAGCATTTTTTGAGCAAGAAATTAGCAAAAACTAGCGATACGACCTTATATTAATATATTAAGAGGGTAGGATCGTGGGAGTTAACGAAATT
>JAJDBL010000216.1 GCA_029261375.1 Nitrospirales bacterium | reverse complement strand
TATAAGTGAATCACCTTTTCGAGCGCAACGGGGTAGGATGGAGTATCCCGAAGTACCTGCCCCGCCTCGTCGATCAACTCCAGGTGAACTTGACTAACATACGCGTTCGCCTTCATCCCGACCAGAAACAAGAGCATCACTAATAGTAATACTGCCCACATTATGATGGAGACACCCCAGCGTGAAAATTTTGGAATACTGGACGTGGACAGGTTCTGCATCACCATTCGCTCTCCTCATGTCGACCAATTGTGGGCATGTGCACAGGCTCATGCTAGCGCCATGCGAGACATTGGATCAACTCAGGAAGAAAGTAGCGCGTTTCTACGCGAGGGAAGTCACCTTTTTTGATTGCTATTGGCTGAGGCGCTCGACTTCAACTGAGGCCAGAGTATAATGGAGAGTCCGTTCATACATGATGTCGGTATCATCCGTGATAGACCTGACATTGATCATCTTCCATGCAGACTAAACACACAATCCCCTGAGGACATCCTATGTCGTGGAATCGATTCGCGCGTAGTCTAGGCGGGACGGTACTGGTCCTGTTTGTCGTTTCAGCCTACACGCCATTGTGGAATACCATCGCGACTGACTTCGCGGGTCCCGGCATGATGGGTTCTTCTGACGCTATCATTGTTCTCGCCGGCAGCATATCCCCAGAAGCACGCTTAACCGATGAAGCCATGAGGCGTGTACTCCACGGCATCGAACTTCATAAGGACGGATTCGCCCCACTCCTCGTCCTTTCTGGGTCTCATCCTGAAGAAGCCCACCGACGCGTGGCGCTTGCGCTGAGTATGGGGATTGCTCCCGACGCTATCCTTATTGAACGAACCGCCCAATCAACCCGCGATGAATCGGCCCAAATTCGCGAGTTGCTGGCTCCGCATGAGGTGAAACAGATCTTACTCGTGACACAATCAATCCATATGCCTCGAGCCAAGCGTGTCTTCGAGCGAGCAGGTTTTTCCGTGATTCCAGCGCCGTCTGACGACTATCCTAAAAGTCTCACGACTCCAACCGGACGAGTCTGGTTAATGTCTCGCATCCTGCAGGAAGTGCTTGCCTTGGTGTACTACAAATCCTCTGGATACGTTTAACGGGGTGTTGAAACAGGCCACCAGCTTCGTTCTCGATTCGCGCCGAGGCTCAACGTACGGACGTACGATTCGCCTCATCGCTTGCTGCGGCCTCCCTGGATGGCCTGTTTGAACTACCCACTTGGCACACGTTGTGACACTGAATAGTGAGAGGAAACAGTTGTGGCCCTGATACTGATCATCACTGTTTTTCTGACGACCACCATCACGACCTATGGGCTCATTCAAGGAATAGGCGGATACCGCGGTCGATCCCTCACCGAAGCTTTTCAAATCGCCTTGGAATGCATCGGAACATGCGTCGCCTTCTTGATCGTCAACATCGGCCTCAGCGTGGCACTCGTGTTGTTGATCCGAGGCGTCACACCCTGGTTTATTTCGCTCTATTCAGTGGCAGACACTCTGCTCGTCGGGCTCTCGGTCCTCCAAGGTTTTGCCTTCCAGATCTGGTGGAGATCCACCGGACATCGCTGAACGCATCCTCCAGCACACTTACCCCTCTGGCAAGACAGACACGGTTTTACTGGAGGGAATCCCCCCATCAACCGGCATCGTCATATCGCCAGCATCCTTCGCACAGCGAAACCCAATGTTCTTGCACATCGTCTCGCGTGGCGGATAAATCCGTCGCGCCGAACGCGCATCCGCGGGAAGGAAGCCCCACCCGCCCCCGCGGACAATCCCGGCCTTCCCCGTTTCGGGGCCGCGCGGGTTGGCTGATGGCGCGGTGTCGTAGTACTGCGGGTCATACCAATCCGACACCCATTCCATCACATTCCCCGCCATATCATAGAGGCCATACGGACTTTTCCCCGCCTCAAGACTCCCCACCGGACTGGTGGTCTCATAGCCATCCCATCGTTGCTGCAGCGTAGCGCGATCGGACGCTGGCGTTTCATTCCCCCACGGGTACACACGCCCATCGGTCCCACGGGCCCCTTTCTCCCATTCGGCTTCGGTCGGGAGGCGTTTCCCGACCCAGTGGCAATACGCCACCGCCTGCTCCCACGCCACCCCCACGACGGGGCGGTCGGCGTGCTTCGAGGGATCTACTTGATGCCACGCGGCGGGAGTGTCGGAGGAGGTGGCGGCCAGAAACTTCGCGTACTCCTGGGTGGTCACTTCATAGATATCCATGTGAAAGGCATCGAGGTACACCATCCGCTGAGGCCCCTCTGAGCGTTGGGCGTGCGTGCTCCCCCGCACACTCCCCATCGGAAAGTCCCCCGCCGGGATCACGGCCATCGGCACCGATGTCCGGGACCCGTCGCCCGGGAGCGTAACGTTTCCAGACTGAGCCGTCATTGGGGTTGCGGTCTCTAATGTGGATGGAGAATCATCTTTTGGCGGTGGTGCTGTACAGCTGACAATGGACAGGAGAAAGGATAGAAGCATCATTGACCATCGCGTCATGGCGTACCTCACGTACCTTTTAAGATGCGAAACTCGGTTTGTGTTGAAGCGGGTTAATGAATTATCTTACCATACACGCATTGGGAAGCCCCAACGCGATATCACGCTCAACGCGGAACACTCTACCGACCTACGAGGAGGACCACACCATGACTCGACATCCTAGAATAACAGCCATACTGAAGTTCATGCTTCTTTGTGCCGTGGTTGTTCCCAGCCTCTCGGGCTGCTCGTTTATCCAACTTTTTCTGCCACCTGATGGACTCACGGTACTTCCAGCCAGCGAATTCAGCGATGCCGTGACTCAGAAGGACGTTCTGCTTATCGACGTCCATACCCCGGAACAGGCGCATATACAAGGGACCGATCACCTGATCCCACATACGGAGATGGCGAGTCATCTCGACAAGTTTCCGTCAGATAAATCTACACCCATCTATCTCTATTGCAAAACCGGTCATATGGTCAATGTTGCCGCACGCACCCTCCTCTCAGAAGGCTATACCAATGTATACAACTTAGAGGGGGGGGCCGAAGCGTGGAAGGAAGCTGGATATACAGTAAAAGAGTAAACGCTGTCGACTACCCAGCACCGTTGTACCGACGCACAACGGAGACGACGTTCTTTCCACAACCAAACTGATCCGTCACAGCGGTATCGATACTCAGATTGCGTGCCGTGTTCGGCACATAATCAAGATCACAATTCACATCCGCCGCAGCGTAATTTATCGTCGGATGAACAATCCCCTCCGTGATCGCCAGGCAGATGGAGATCAACTGTAGTGCGCCCATCGCAGCCCACGAATACCCAACCATCGACTGAATCGCACTGATGGGAATCGCGCGAGCTCGATCACCATACACCATCTTTGTAATACGAGTTTCGGTCCAGTCACACGAGGGGGTCGCAATTCCGTACGCGCTAATATAGTCGACCTCATCAGCGGAAACCCCGGAATGGTGTAACGCAGCTTGACTCGCGCGTATCCCCTGAGTGCCATTCGGTTCCGTCCTGGTCAGACTAAACGCATCAGTTGTTGAGCCCCACCCCATAAATTCCGCATAGATCGGCGCATCCCGCCGCAGCGCGTGTCCAAGCTCTTCGAACACTAAGACGCCTACGCCCTCAGCAAGCACGGGACCGTCCCGCTCTTTATCGAACGGAGAAGCTAACCCTCCACCATGCATGGTCGATAGCGCACCTGCTGCACACAGATTTCGGAAGATCGTGGGTTGGAGCGGCGCTTCCGTTCCCCCAACAAGCAATACATCCGCTTCGTTGCGTCGAATCAGATCCGAGGCAAGTCCGGCAGCGGTCCCGGTAGAGGCACATCCACTCGAGATCGTATCTGTGGGTCCTTTAAGGCCATAGCGGATGGAGACCTGGCCAGAGACAGAGTTGGGATAGGACATAAACATCGTGCGCGGATTGGAGACGACATGGTCATTGTGCTCCTGCACTAACGCTTCTTCAATTGCCCAGCCAAGATCACCCACCGCCGTGCCGATGATACTTCCAACACGTTCCTTATCGACCGTATCAAGATTGAGTTGCGCATCCTCAATCGCCATTCCAGAGGCCACCACGGCGAATTGTGCAGCACGCCCCATTTGTTGCACACGTCTCGGTCCGAGATGCTCGATCGGATCGAAGTCGTTCACTTCGCCAGCCACCTTCGAAGCAAACCCGCTCACATCAAACCGAGTGATCTGCCCTATGCCAGACCGCCCTGATTTTAGACTGTCAAGGAAGTGGTGTTTGCCAAGACCAATCGGGGAAATGACCCCTAGACCTGTCACCACGACGCGACGTGTGGACTCGCTCATACCTCTCCTGAGAGGGCTACATGACTCTATGTGTAAGGAAGTTAACGGTTAGGACGGCTGATTGTCACACAAAACGCGCGATCAAGACAAGGTTGCGATCTGTGCTGTGGATGACGGGGAGCTTCCCAGCTGAGACGCATCATGAGAAAGCCGAACATACGCGGCATACAGCAGAAGCATCCGCGTCAAGATTGGAGAGGGGGGGGGCTTTCTTCGATCACCCACTCATCCCGGCTTCTTGGAGTGCCGTCTCTAGGGTATGAAAGAAGTCATCACGTTCGGCAATGGCGCGCTTCAGAATCGGCGCGATTTTGGTCATGTCGTTCGGGTTCACAACAACGTTGACACTCTTGGCAAACGCCGTCATATGGTCTCCCGTGGTGAACGTACTTCCAACGAGTGCGAGCGTGATTGATCGTCGCGTGGACATCAGCATCGTTTGAAGATGCTTCAGCAATTCGTTGTTCTCGAGGGTGCTCCCATCAAACTTCTCGTCCAACACAATGACCCGATAGCCGGTCAGGGGAATCTTACTGATTGCCTCTTGAGTGTGCTCTGCCACGTCGACGCGATAACCAAGTTCGGCAAGGGCCGTCTTGAGCGCAGGCTGTTCCTGGAGCCCGTGGTGACACACCAATGCTGCCTCGCTGTTGACTGCAAAATTCTCGCCCTGCCCATCCATATCACCTGGCCTCCACTTTTACACACGATACGTTATCGATGATCATTTCGCTCGTGGCACCGGTACTCATAGACCGCTGATTCACTACCTCCGCTTGAAGATCGGCGCGACCGCTTCTTTCTTGGCCAGCGAAAGCCCTTCGATCCCAGTTGTCTCTTCGCCTCGTGTCTTCTTTAGGGTATCGAGGCCACGGCCGACCACCCCCTTGCGAGAGGCATACGCCAGGGCAGTTTCTTCAGTGATCAACCCCTCACCGAACGCACGCAGAATGGACTGATCGAATGTCTGCCATCCATACGGCTCACTCGCTTCGATGATCTCATAGAAAGTCTTTCCATCAGCCTCTCCATTCACAATGCTTTCTCGAATGCGAAGATTCGTTCCCATAATTTCATGCACCGCGACACGCCCGCCTCCGACCTTAGGAAGCAGTCGCTGACAGATGATCCAGCGCACGGTGTCAGCCAGCCCTGTCCGGACCTGCCCCTGCTCCTCCTGATCGAACATTCCGATGATGCGATTGATCGTTTGGCCGGCGTCAACCGTGTGCAAGGTGCTCATAACCAAGTGACCAGTCTCTGCGGCACGAAGCCCTAACTCGACCGTCTCCCGGTCCCGCATCTCTCCAACCAAAATCACCTTCGGTGCTTGTCTGAGCGCAGCACGCAACCCCGTGGCAAAGGTATCAAAATCTCCTCCGAGCTCTCGTTGGTTCATCGTCGCTTTTTTGTGAGGATGGACAAATTCAACGGGATCTTCAAGCGTCAGAACGTGAACCCCGCGTGTTTCGTTGATCTCATTCAGCATCGCCGCCAGGGTCGTGGACTTACCACTCCCGGTGGAGCCCGTCACAAGCACAACACCATTGAGCTCTGTCGGGACCTTTTTAAACACGTCCGGTGCTCCAAGATCCGCCAAGCTTGGGATCGTCGTCTCAAGTTTTCTGAGAACCAGCGAATAGGATCCACGACGGGAAAAAACGTTGACACGAAATCTCGCCTTGTTTGGCACGCTGTAGGACGAGTCAGCAGATCCACTGGAGGCAAGGTCCTTCGTGAGACGACGGCTTCCCTTCAAGAGCGCTAGTGCGACAACCTCCGTCTGAAACGGCGTCAACTCTGCGATGGGCGGATCCATGGTCACCGGTACCAGTTGACCGGAGGACTCAACCTGTAACGGTCGCTCGATGGAAAGGATGAGGTCCGACACCCCGGGTTGAGAATCAAGCATCGTCGAGAGAATGACATCGACTTCAGCACTGCGCATACAGGACCTCCTGGTTCGTTACCACAAGCAGAACATTGAAAGGCTGATGCCGGTTAGCCAAATTCATCCGGTGGCTTCTTCAGAAACTGTGCGAACTTGGCCTTGTTAATGGCTTTGTCATAGGCATCCTCAGGGGTAATCCACTTCTTGTTCAACAATTCTTCAATCGCCGAATCGAGCGACTGCATCCCATACCGCTTCCCGGTCTGGATCACAGATGGGATCTGGAAGGTTTTCGATTCGCGAATGAGGTTGGAGCAAGCGGGCGTAACGACGAGAATCTCCAGCGCGCAACAGCGCCCCTTCTTGTCTGCTCGTTTGAACAAATTTTGCGCGACGACACATTTCAGGCCTTCCGACAGCGTGGTCCGAATCTGGCCCTGTTGATCGGCTGGAAAGACATCGATAATACGATCGATGGTCTGAGCGGCACTCGGCGTATGCAACGTTCCAAACACCAAATGTCCGGTGGCCGCCGCTTCCACCGCGAGCGAGATCGTTTCCAAATCCCGCATCTCCCCAACAAGAATGATGTCGGGGTCTTCACGCAATGCACCCCGG
>JAJDBL010000215.1 GCA_029261375.1 Nitrospirales bacterium | reverse complement strand
ATCAAAGAATTTATATCCCACCCCCCACACCGTTAAAAGATAGCGTGGTTCGGCTGGTTGATCTTCGATTTTCGCTCGTAGACGATTGATCGTCGAGTTCACCGTGTGTTCGTATCCCGCATAGCTGTAATCCCAAACATCTTCGAGAAGCTGTGAGCGGGTATACACGCGGCCCGGATGCCGTGCGAGGTGCAGCATGAGATCGAATTCTTTCGCGGTCAGTTCGATGTGGGTGTCTCCCCGCGATACCTTTCGCTTGGCGCAATCAATTACGAGGTCTCCGACTTCAACGCGATCCGGCGCGTCGGTTTTTGCGGGTGCGGAGAGGGCGTCGACGCGCCGAAACATGGCTTTCACGCGGGCGACGAGCTCACGAATGCTAAACGGTTTTGTCAGGTAGTCGTCGGCACCCATTTCTAAGCCGATAATGCGATCGACTTCAGATGATTTGGCGGTCAACATGAGGATGGGTGCATATTGGGGGCGCGCACGAAGCTGGCGGCAAATCTCCATCCCATCTACCCCTGGGAGCATGAGATCAAGGATGATCAAGTCATATGAACCTTTGAGCGCCAAATTGAGGCCTACCGTCCCATCAGACGCAAGGTCAACATGACAATTCATGTCACGGATGTGGAGCTCAAGCAGATGCGCGATATCTTCGTTGTCTTCAACGACGAGGACGCGGCGACTTGGTTGGGTGTCCACGGAAGGGGAGTGTGGGGAAGTCATCGTGAGATTTCTTTCATCACATGGTTGTTCGTGCCGAGCAGAGCTCAGCCCAGTCACGTCTTGCTGCTCACCGTTGAGAATTTGTTCAGACATTGTACCTAATCTTAGTCTGGACTGATCACATCGATGTCACTGACCTATCACATTTTTATCACGGGGGCGAACTCGTTGCTCGTCAATTTGACCCGTTCGGTTGCCATCCCGAGTACCCGAAGGAACTCTCTTCAAGTTCAGGGCAGGCTCCAGGAGAAATGTTGGCGATATGATCCGGCGGCAGAGATCCTTTGCCTTGCGCAGGACGACACGGCGAAGCATTTTTCGTGCTCCGTCATTCCGGGAGCGACATGGAATCCAGGGTCGTGTGTTTTGCCATTCACCCCGCCCTCGTTTGGTTCCACTCCTTGTTCCATGCGAGAATAGCCATATGGTTCTGAGACTGAATGGTGTTGGGGTCTTGAGGAGATTGCCATGAAGGTGTTACTGGCTGTCGATGGTTCCCCGCAATCGTTTGATGCGGCTCAAGCGATCCGGCATCTGACGTTTTCGCATCCACCTGTCCTGCTTCATGTTGTTGCAGATCCAGATACCGAAGCCGCGACTAAAGGGAAGGAGTTGCTCGTCCGGATTCGTGAGTTGCTGCCGACGACGTGTGGGACACCGCATGAACGCATCGAGGCCGGTATTCCAGCCGAGGTGATTCTTTCCGTGGCAAAGGAAGAACAGTGTGATCTCATTGTGATAGGTGCGCGTGGGTTTAGCCCAGTTGCGGAAGTGATTTTCGGAAGCGTGTCGCACCCGGTACTCATCGACGCGAGCTGTCCGGCATTGGTGGTCAAGCGGCCTCTGCCCTCCTTGCAACGTATTTTACTGCCACTTGAAGGTCGCGAGGATGCCGACGCTGTGCAGGTTTTTCTCGCGAAGACGCCTTTTCCTCACAACGTTCAGGTTACCGTGGTGACGGCGGTTGATGATGACACGCTTTCCGATCCTGATGGTCAGGCGGCACGTACATCGGCGACTTCATTCGTTGAGGGTGTTGCGTCCAACATTTCCTCCCTTGGGTATGCGGCGACATCATCTGTTGTTGTTGGCACCCCTACGGATGCAATTCTTCGGCTGGCATCCACCATGCGGGCGGATCTAATTCTCATGGGCTCGCATGGCAAAAAGGCATTGCAGCGGATTGCACTTGGCAGTGTCTCACACGATATCCTCCACAAGTTCCAAGGTCCAACCGCGCTGTTTCGGATATCCACCGGGCCACAGACGTCTCACTAACCTTCTTCTTCACCTGCTCTCCTCCCGCTTGATTGGATCTTCCATTCCATAGCACCATATCGTTATTCTGATTCTCATGTTTCCGAGGTAGTTGGGCATGCCGGTGATGATACAATCGTGACGGAGTGACGCGATGCGAATTCTTGTGATTGAAGACGAGCCAAAGGTGGCCTCCTTTATTCAACGTGCATTGGAGGAAGAATCCTATGCTGTCGATGTGTGCGCCGATGGCGCTGATGGGTTAGATCTCGCCAAGGACATCACCTACGATGTCGTCATTCTCGATCTCATGCTCCCGACATTGTCAGGCCTTGCCGTTCTGAAGCAGTTACGGAAAGCCAAGGTCAAGACTCCCGTCATTATTCTTACGGCTCGATCTGAGGTGAACGATCGTGTTGTGGGCCTTGATGCTGGCGCCGATGACTACCTGACCAAACCGTTTTCGATTGAGGAACTCGTCGCACGTGTGCGCGCGCGTCTCCGTCAAACCGGCAATGCGATGGATGTCCTCCAGGTGGATGATTTGATCCTGAATCCAAGCACGCGCGTCGTGACGCGGGGTGAAACACGGATTGAGCTCACGACGAAAGAATATGCGCTGCTGGAATATCTGATGCGTAATGCCGGGCGTGTGCTCACACGTGCCATGATTACGGAGCATGTCTGGAATCTCGACTTTGACACGTTTACTAACGTGATCGATGTCTACATCAGTTATCTTCGCCATAAAATCGATCATGGACATGATCGTCGTTTGATCCAAACCATTCGCGGGAGCGGCTATCGGTTACAGGCGGACGAATGAGGATTACCTCCATCCGCCTTCGCCTCACGCTGTGGTATGGCTGTGTCCTCGCAACGATCCTCATCGTCCTCGGCTTTACCTTATACATGGCGATGGAATTCGCCATGAGCAAGCAGGTCGACCAGACGCTGAAAGAGACCGCAGAGGTCGCAGCACATTCACTTGAAGAACATCGTTTCGGTCCTTTTCTCCTCCTTGGCGATCTTGCGCAGGAGTTCCCTGCGCTCGCAGTGATGGACAAGTTCTTCCAAATTTTTGGTCCGGGGGGCAAGCTGACGATTGAATCGATCAATATTGATCCCAACACAATCCCACTTAATGACGCCTCATTTAAGGCGGCCTTGGAGGGGAAGGTGACATTCGAGTCTGTGGCCGTCGATGACAATTTTTCCATCCGTCTGCTCACCATTCCCATTCTCCAGGGTGATGCCCTGTTGAATGTGTTGCAAATCGGGACCTCGATGCAGCCGGTGACACAAACGCTGCGACGGTTGTTGTTGATCTTAATAATCAGTGCCCCGATTGCGCTGCTTGTCTCGTTGCTTGGCGGGTGGTTGCTTGCGGGTCGGGCACTCAAGCCGGTCGAGACGATTACGCGCACGGCTCAGCAGATTGCGGAAGGTGATCTGAGTCAGCGCATTAAGGAGTCTCCGTCCAACGATGAAATTGGACGGCTCATCTCAACGATGAATGACATGCTGGGAAAGCTTGAGGTCTCGTTCCGCCAAATTCGGCAATTCAGTGGAGATGCCTCGCATGAGCTTCGGACTCCATTGACGGTGATGAAAGGGGAGACGGAATTCGCGTTGCGGAAGCCACGTTCAGACGAAACGTATCGGGAAACGCTCGAAAGTAACCTTGAGGAAGTTGATCGCATGAGCCAGATCATCGACGACTTGTTGTTGCTGTCTCGCGCTGATCTTGGTGAGATCGCGCTGAACATGGTTCCGATCAAACTCGATGAACTGGTGAAAGA
>JAJDBL010000214.1 GCA_029261375.1 Nitrospirales bacterium | reverse complement strand
TTTTCAACCCCATCGCCGGCAAACTCAAGGCGCGTACGATCGTTGAAATTACCAATCTTGAAATCATGTTCGAGGGCGCCATTTCCCTTATGGAGAACAATCATCCTCTCTTCGTCTACGAGAAACTGTCCTCGCATATTCCAGCAAAAGACCGACGACCAATGAAACGAAATATTGCGGCACGTCATGGATCACAATAGGCCAACGGCGCACGATCTCATCGACGAGGACGAGGGATCGCCCGCGTGGGTGATGGTGTATGCCGACCTCATGACCCTCCTGCTGACCTTTTTCATCCTGTTATTCATGTTTTCGACGATAAACGTCGATAAATTTAAGAAAGTGGTGACCTCACTGCAGGAGAACCTTGGGGATCGAACCTCCACGTCAGGAGTCTTACATCCGGCGGGAGATCCACATAGCCGACCACAACCCGTGCAAACGGAACCATCGACAGCGCTACAAGCGCTAGAGCTCATGCGTGAAATGCACACCTTCATCCAAATACGTAGCCTCGGGCCGATGATCGACGTGCAGCTCGAAGAGTCGAGCGTCATCGTCCGAATGAAGGATCAAGCGTTTTTCGCATCCGGTTCTGGGACACTGAATCCGGACGCGAATACCATTCTTAGCGATATCACAAAGGTCTTTGAACGGTTTCCAGAGTACATGATCAACATCAAAGGCCATACCGACAACGTCCCGATATCAACAGCACAGTTCCCATCAAACTGGGAGCTCTCGGCGATTCGCGCAACCACGGTGCTGAAACACCTCCTCGACAAAGGCGTATCACCACGTCGAGTCACCGCAACCGGCTTCGCCGACAGCATGCCGCTTGGTCCTAACGATACCGAAGCTCAACGATCAAAAAACAGGAGGGTCGAATTTGTTCTGGAAAAAGCTACTCCCTAATCCAGTCATGTTCTCATACGATTTAGACGACCAACGCGCGTCGTTTCGCGTGTACCCACCCGACGACGCGCCAATGTGGGTCTTCTTTGGTGAGGAGACAGTACAGATTATCGAAATCGGTGTCGGTGGCTTCTCATTTCGCAACCTAGATTTCGACATTGGCAACACCCCGCACTGCATGTTTTCACTCCCAAACGACGACGTCATGATTTCAATCCGCATAGAGATATTACACATTGATGAACAGAACGTATGTGGATGCACATTCGTCGACCTTCCTAACGAAGCAGAAAACGCCATCCATCTCTATATGCTAGCCGTACAGAAAACTGAACTTGGAAAGAAAAAACCAACCATCTTCACATCCCACACTCCGCAATAACACTCCCCGAACTCGTTGTCCAGCAAAGACCGTCATCCTCGCGTCTTGATCAACCACACGGCAACGTTTCCATCTTAGCTTCCACTTCGAAAGTTTTTTTCCCACCTAGAGAAATAGAGTTGGTATAATCTCCAGAATGTGTAGCCCCTACGGGTACCGGAAACATATCCCGTAACACAAGAAGAACGATAGGAGTGTTGAAAAAGAGCGTTCAACAAGGCGGCAGCGAGCAGTGAGCAGTGAGCAGTGAGACGAATCCTACGACTGTACGTTGAGCCGAGCTGCGAAGCGAGAACGCCGCTGACGCACGTTTTCAGCAGTCCTATCTAGGGGATTACTCGTCCCCGAGTCTTCCAAACGGGAAGGCGTCCCATGCGCCGACCGACGGCGGGTTGGCCCGTGGGTTCACGTACGGTTTGGGACCGCGTGAAGCAGTGAATCGTCGATTGGAAGGAGGTGATCCGATGGGAAGTGAGAGTATGAACCCTGCGGCGAGTGAGGTGGCAGTGTCCTAGCCTTACACCGTTTTCTTCGGTGTAGCCTGGGACACGCTCCCAGCGCCACCGGCCCGGAAGCGCGGGTGCCGGAGCCGCATTAGGATTTTCGGATCTGCTTCCGGGCTCTTTTTTGTCTAAATCTCTCTCTCAAAACAAGAAACGATCTTCATCTTTCTCAGGCCTAGTCGACAAGACTCTAGTACTGTATTGATTGCATCGTCGGCCCTGGAGGGATTCGAACCCCCGACACACGGATTCGAAGTCCCGTAGATGACGATAGTGACTCTGAATGATTAAGCGAGATTGTGTAATAGAATTAAGGTTATTGTGCAGCTATTTAAACACTCAAGGTGAGATTGACCGCGATTGTTTCGGATTCAGCACCGGGACCAACATCGTTACGTGATTCAGTCATTTCACTGCCTCTCCCACCATTAACTCCTCCAACAGGATTAATGGTAATTCTGTTACGATTAGACTAATTGCACACTCCGATACATACAATGATGAACTCGGTAAAAATGCAACCGTCATGATTAGGGCCTATATTGACTGAAATACCTCACCTCGAAGAGTCAGGGTCGGCTGGCACGCAACAGGCTGGTCCCGCGGAAGAGGCTCCCTCGGCCAAACTTCGTCCTCTAGAAGGGCTTGGGCTAGCTGATCGAGTGGACGGACTCGCTACCACCCAACCTCAAGGTATGGGTGGAGACGTACCTGCGCAATTAATTGCGGGCTCCTTCATGCAATTGTCAGGGGACCTGAAGGAAACAAAATTCGAGTTGCGAAACTCCCAGAAAAAGTTTGAAGATACTAGCGCAGAACTTTCAGATTGCAAGATTAGAGTCGCAGTACTCGAAGCAACGGTAGACACGTTCTTCCGAGGTCGTTATCTAAAAAATCTAAGCCTTGTGGTTGGCACTGGACTTATTGGAATTGGGGTCGAACTCGTTCTAAAGGACGTTAAACCTATAGGACATTCCCTTTGGGTGCTCGGTGCGCTCCTTCTCTTATTTGGCTGGTTCTCAATGGGACACAAAGGTAAGACATGATAGTACAACCCATCAATGAGCTGACTGTTTGGGGTGTCTTTGACCCCGGGAAACCCAACCTAGAAAGAATTATCGTGCACGTCGAGCAAACCCTGAACCTTGGACGGTATGGATTAATGCTAGGCATTTGTGCCGCGAACAGTAGTGCATTTCCAATGAAGGACAATCTGCTATGGTTTGGCGACGGTGTGGCGGTCGCGGGCAACTGGATCTTTGTGTATACCGGGCCAGGGCAACCACGGTCTGAAGTTTCCCCGGAAACTCAGGAAAGAATAATCTCTGTTCACTGGGGCAGAAACAAGACAATATTTAATTCTGCAGACCTAGTACCTATCCTCTTCCGCGTAGATGCTGTAAACGTACGACAACAAACATTAGCCGGTCCTGAACGGCAGACATGATACATGTCATCGATGCTAGGCCGATGATGTGACTAAAACTAAGCCCCTTTCGGTCAGACCCTATATTCTCAGATCCTAGAATGCGGCATACTTGCCTCTTACACTTGCAGAACAAAGACCTCAATACACCGTTACACCACGGAGTCGGGGACGACCACCTAGCCACTCGTCATCTTTTCCCTACTGCCGCGTCCCATTCTTGCCGAAATATACGGACACGCTCAGGGGGGAGATGAAGTCCGATACTCTGCACGGACTACTACGGAGGATGGTCAAAACAGTTGTCCAGCAAAGCCGCAGAGAGCTGTGCGGCGAAGCGTACTCATGTACGTTGAGCCAATCAGCGAAGTGAGAACGCCCCTGGCAGGAATTTTCACCATCCTATCAGTCTTCTTCCGCTTTCGGCTTATACTGATCAACAATCTGCTGCTGAATGTTTGGCGGCACGGCCTCGTAGTGACTCAGTTGCATGGTGTATGAGCCCAGTCCGGCAGTCACGGATTTGAGTTGCGCTTGATACTGTCCCAATTCAGCCAACGGAGCCTGCGCGCTGATGTGGAGCATTCCACCGGGTAACGTATCAGACCCCTGAAGACGGCCTCTCTTGCTCGATAGGTCCCCGGCGATATCACCCATGTTTCCTTCGGGCACAATGATATCCATATGGACTATTGGCTCGAGAATCACGGGGTTTGCCTTCTGAATGGCATCGATAAATGCTTTCTTCCCCGCACTCACAAACGCGACCTCTTTACTGTCCACGGCATGATGCTTCCCGTCATACACACCGACCTTGACGTCCTGCAGCGGATACCCTGCGATCGCGCCGTGCTCAATCACCTGCCGAACCCCTTTTTCTACGGCAGGAATGAGCGCCCGCGGGATCGATCCACCGAAGGTCTCATTCGCAAACACGAATCCAGCTCCACGTTCCAACGGTGAAATGCGCAAGAAGACTTCCCCAAATTGCCCCGCACCCCCAGTCTGCTTCTTATGACGATGATGCCCCTCTGCACTTCCAGTGATGGTTTCTTTGTAGGCAATCTTCGGCGGGTGGGTGTCGACCTCGACGTTGTATCGGTTTTTCATTTTCTTCAGAATCACACGCAGGTGCATATCGCCGAGCCCATAAATGACGGTTTCATGTGTTGTCGCGTTACGTTCGACCTTAAAGCATGGGTCTTCGGCTTCCATACTGGTCAATGCTTTTCCGATCTTCTGCTCATCGCCGCGACTCTTCGTCTCAATGGCGAGGCCATTCATTGGCTGCGGAAACTCCATCGGGTGTAGGTGCACATCACCATCATCAATTTTGTCCCGCAACACCGCATCAAATCGGATGTCGTCTATCTTCGCAACCGCGCAAATATCTCCAGGAATTCCCTCATCGATTTCCGCATGTTCTTTTCCCTGCAACGTCATGAGATGTCCCACTTTAAAGGTCTTTCGCTCATCACCAATATGTAGTTGACTCTCCTTCTTTACCGTTCCCTGAAGAATGCGGAACACTCCAAGTTTTCCAATGAACGGGTCCGCGGTGACTTTGAAGACATACGCGACAATCGATTTCGATGGGTCCGGCGTAATCACTAACACTTCCTGCCCACCCTCTGCTTCCCGTTCCAGTTCCGGCGCATTTGCCTCGGTAGGATTCGGCATCATATGGGAGAAGATCTCCAACAACTCCGGGACGCCGACACCTTGCCGTCCCGCCACGAAACACACTGGAATCAGATGCCCTTCTTTCAAAGCATCGGTAAATGGAGTATGGAGCTGTTTGGGACTGACCTCACCTTGTTCAAGGTACCTTGCCATCAAATCCTCATCCATCTCCACAACTTGCTCTACGATGGCCGTGTGAGCCTCGGCAACTGATCCAAAGTCGACCTCCCCTTCCGCTTTATTGAATACATCGACCACCGCGGTTCCCCCTCTACTCGGAAGATTAATGGGAAGACACTCTTTGCCGAATGATTTCTGAATTTGAGCCATCACTGCTTCAAGATTCACCTCTTCCGCGTCGATCTTATTCACGATGATCATACGGCTCAACTTCCGCTCTGCCGCACGTTCCATGAGCCTGCGCGCGACCATGTCGACGCCGTGCTGCGCGGTCATGACCACCGCAACAGTTTCGACGGCAGCGAGCGCGGTCAGCGCGTGACCGGAAAATTCGAGCATTCCTGGGGTATCGATGAGGTTGATGTGGTGGCCGGCGTGATCACAGCTCACGACGGCAGAATTCAAGGAGTGTTGGTGCTCTTTTTCTTCGGGATCGAAATCGCAAACGGTGTTCTGCTTTTCAATCGACCCAGGGCTCTTAACCGCTCCGGTCTGAGCTAAGAGCGCCTCAACCAGAGTTGTCTTTCCCGACGCACCCTGACCGACCAGCGCAATGTTGCGTATATCTTGAGTCGAATATTTTGGCATGCTGTAAACCTCCCGTTACAGTATTGGTGAAAATGCCTTGTCGACACCTACAACGTATTGAATGCACTTTAGTAGATCTCCAGATCCCACACCTCTGTTCCGTACGCCCAAGAAAATGATGCCACGCACAGTAGTGAGCAACAGCGGCTCATTGTAGTCACCTTGCGTTATATATAATATACCCGGCATGGAAAAACACTACTCACTCTACCTCGATTCCGTACGATTCCTTGCTGCATTATTCGTTGTCCTTTCACACTACGTTCGCTACGACGTTCTAAACGAAACCATGTCCGCCTATACGCCAGACTTCGGGCGAGAGGCCGTAATGATCTTCTTCATCCTTTCTGGCTATGTCATCGCGTATACGACTGACATTAAGAAACAAACGCTGATCCAATACGGAATCGCACGCATGTCCAGAATATATTCAGTGGTGATCCCTCTCCTCATACTCTCATTTTTCTCTGCCTCTCTTATCCACGCATTCAGTCATGACGATCGTTGGTATTATCAACTCACGCAAGCGTATCTTTACATTCCCTTTCATGCGTTGTTTCTAGGCGAGATCTGGAATACTGTCGAACGTCCCCCGTTGCTCACCTCATATTGGTCCCTCGGTTACGAGGTCTGGTATTACATTTTCTTTGCCAGCGCGTACTACTTTTCAGGTGCCCGCCGATGGATTATCGCTGGAGTCATATTCGTTTTTATGGGTCATAAACTGTGGCTCCTCTTACCCGTTTGGCTATCTGGGGTTGTCCTATACAAATACCAAGCCCATTTCTCGATGGGCACGATGCTCGCGCGAACTGGCTGGCTGCTTACGATCGCGAGCCTGTGTGCGTTCAAATATTACGGATTTGATGTGTACTTCA
>JAJDBL010000213.1 GCA_029261375.1 Nitrospirales bacterium | reverse complement strand
CCATGCCAGCAGCCATCAGTAACCACAGGTTCCCCACTACAAAATTAATGGATACTGGTTCGGCATCTGCCGCAAACGCGACTGAACTCGACAACAACAGCAACATCGTGAGCAGGCTTTTCACAAGCATATCGACTTATCCCCCTCTATCAGAATTCACACTACATGTTCGATGTCATTCCGTAGGGTTTCATCGTCATTTATTTCAAAAAACTTGAATCGCCGCTCTTTTCCTCGTGTGCTGCTGTTTCGTCTCTTTTCCAGAGTCGGTAAATAGAGAACGAGAAGGACGACTAAAAGAGAAGAAAAGCAAAGAAGGAGCTTTTACTACGAAGAACGCGTTGGGACAAAGAACGATCTAGAACTTATCCGTGATCGTATGGATACCGATATACCGTTTCTCACGCGGAAAAAGTTTTTTTAATAAAACGCTGACGGTGGAGAACCTATGGATTCAGGACATCAATCGCGGGGACGGAATGTTGCAGCCAAAGGTTAGCTACGATCTCAGCGACGGAATCAAGCTATGGACAGGAGTGGATGTTTTCTACGGCACGCGGAATGGGCTCTCTGGCCAGTTTGGTGAGAATGATCGGGTGCTTATTGGTGCGGAGTGGGGGGGGTAATTCGGCTTATCCTTCGCGCAAAGGTAACATTGTCGTGCGTGGACACTGTTGGAGTCATATGGGGAAGGCAGAGTTTGGGGTTTGGTATGCCGAGCGCCTATATCTTGGAAAGAAGAGATTCTAAACCAAATGCAAGGTCGTCGTAGGTAAGAAATTTGGTGCGACCGTGATCGATGCCCTTTAAACGCCGTAAATGCTCAGCATCATAGCCAGCATCTCTTCCCGCGATAACAACGCCACGAATGGTGCTAACAGTGCTGCGATCGATCTTGAGTGAGTCGAGCACGGCAAGCCGGTGCTCATCAACGATGTGTAACCAACTGTGAACCTGGTCAAAAGCGTGACGGAGAGGTGCGGCCTGACCACCACTCTTGGTTAATAGTCTGGTAGTGCCTTTTTCAATTTCGATGAGGATCAATTCCTTCTGGGGCGTGACGATCCCGAAGTCTGCCTCAAAAGACGTCAGTATGGGTGGTTTGAAGAAGAGTTTCTCAGCTGGAAATTGATGTAAGAGGATCGGATTGTCTTGTATAAACTTCTGTAGCTCTTCCTCTCTTGGTTTAGATTTCAGAAGTGTCCTAAAGTCGATGAGTATACTGTCAATGCTGCCTTTTTCGTATAGTGGAACTAAGCCCATTTGTTTTTCAGGACGAGGCATGGGTTGGCCAAGTGGGGCAAATAGGTTGCGTTTCATGATGCGGAGATCAAACGACGCAGTCCTACATTCGCATTGAAATTCATTCGGTAAATCCTCGTACCAAATGCAATCCTCACTAGTCGTTTCGTGATCTCGTTCGAGGCTGGCATATGCATTGATCTCTGATTGGCACTTCGTGCACTTAAAATTAGCTGTTACTCTATTGAGCGCTGATGGATCAGTACGGATCGCGGCAATTTTTTCTGGGGTGAGGGGTTGCGGATCGAGCAAAAGGAAAGAAAGCTGACCAATAACCTTATCAACTTCATTCCTTCTTACTAGGATCAAATAGAGGCCGGGCTCAGGAATTATCACGGTAGTATCCGTTGGCAGCGGTATAAAGCCTATTGCCCAACCTTGTAGAGGGACAAAGATGCTCGGTGACTCGGAGTGAGTGCCTACACTTGCTGAGCCCTCGTTCATTTCTGCTGTTTCAAAATTCATGCAACCAATCTCTTTTCCATCCTCTTTCTTAACTACTAGGGAGAAGTTCATGTCAGAAACTGGACCTCTTGACGCAAAGCCAAGGTACCCAAAGTTAAACGAAATTGGGAAGAGGTTGGATACAATGTTCTGCTTGAGCCCAAGCACGTTCCATTTATAAAGATTAGTACTGCTATCGCGAACATGAGCTGCTTTTTCCGCAAATCCTAGGAATGCTATCTCAAAACTTTCAGTATCCATATTGAATTACTAGCCGGTGGTAAGTGTTGCTAACGAACTATGATTTAATAGCTGCTTGTCCACACTTGTCCCCCCGATACCAACCATATTCACTGATCCTCGGATATTCAGACTCAAGCAACTTGTTGCTAACTGACATATATGTGTCAACAGATTACGATGTTGTTGCCGCTTCCTCTGGGCGTTGAGCACGACGGGAATGCTCTTTCGCATACGCAATCCCTTCCTCGAGCGTGTCGAACTCGCCCTCGATTTGCGCGTTGAAGCAGGCTTCAAGGATTGGCCCGAACTGTGCTCCAGGTTTGAGTCCAAGTTGAATCAAGTGGCGTCCCATGACGATGGGTTTTGGTGCTGCAGATTCAACCTCGAGTGCTCGAGCGCGTTCGGTGAGCCAATCACCGGCCTCAAACTCGTTGACTTCCAACGGTGGGCGTCCGAGCATATCTGCATATGCTACTCGCACTAATCTGTCGATACGTCCGACCTTCCGTGCCAGGCGCCGTACTGCCGCGTCGCCTGCTCCTGCTTTGAAGAGCATCATGGGCGCAAGGTGAGTACTCACTAAAGGAATGACTTCGTCGATTAACCCCTGTTCATTCGTCATCTGAGAAAGGAAGGTCTGTGTGAGTCCTTCTCCGACCGCAGAATGATCTTTGGAGGTAATCCTGCCGTTTTCCTTTTTTGTCGTTGCGGGTTTTCCAAGGTCGTGACAGAGCACCGCCAAGCCCACGATCAAATCTTCTCGTTCGTCGTTCAGACGTCGTGCTGCAAACGCGTCCATACAGTGGAGGGTATGAATCCAGACATCGCCTTCAGGATGCCATTCCGGTTCTTGGGGACAGTCGATGAGTGCGAGCAATTCTGGGAAATACTGAACCCACCCACAATCTCGAAGAAACGTTAACCCGCGTGATGGGCGGACGCCATCGAGGATGAGTTTTTTCCATTCATCGAATATCCGTTCGGCGGCCAGTCCTTCAGGCTCTAGGGTTCGGCAAATTTCTACGGTATCTGGCGAGACTTCAAAATCTAATCGCGCAGCGAACTGCATTCCACGAAGCACGCGAAGTGGGTCTTCTCCAAACTGCGTCGAAACATGTCTGAGCAAACCCTGTGCAAGATCGTTGAGTCCATCGTACGGGTCGACGACTTCGCCGGTGAGAGGGTCAAGCGCGATTGCGTTGACGGTAAAATCGCGTCGTGATGCCGCATTAACAGGATCCATGTTGGGATCGGAGTCAATTGTGAATCCGCGATGCCCACGTCCCTGTTTTGACTCACGACGCGGAAGTGCCACATCGATGGGAACACCCTGGATCTTGATGACGCCAAACGCCTCGCCAACGAGGTTGACGCTAAAGTGACGTGACAGAAGGTCTTGAAGCGTCGCGGCCTCGATCCCATACACTTCGATATCGAGGTCTTTAGCTGGAAGCCCACGGGCACTATCGCGAACTGCGCCACCGACAAGAAGCGCTCGCCCTCCAGCTTGACGCACGAGCTCGCAGACCTTGTCGCAGGGTGTCCTCAGTTCTGCGTCATCAATCTGGAGTATTACCGCCGACTGTGTTTCCATTGGATTTCCGTGTGTCTATCTTGGATCGTTTTCGTGAGTGATGCAACTTCGTGCCGTTCGTTTGCTAGAGTACTCACCGAACGTGCTTTTTATGTGGATGGCCGTGTTAGCCCGTAGCTTCAAAATCATCTTCTCGTAACTTTGCACTTCCATCTACTTGTACAACCCAGAGTTCTTTATGGATCATCCCACTTGCCTTGTTCATTTTCCAGCCAGACGTCAACACAGCTTGTGTGTCATCGACAATCTCAATCTTCGGATCGATGTATTCGACATCAGAAAACCCGTCATCGATCAGCTTTTGCCAAAACGCTTGAATCTCCGTTGTCCCCTTGTAGGTGCCGAATGGTCTAGCACGCATCACGGCGTCTGTTTCATATTGAGCTGCACAGCCTGCCGCGTCCCCGCTGTTGAAGGCGTCTTTCCATGACGTGCTTGCTTTTTGGATTGCCTCAAATTGTTCCTTATTGTTATTCGCCATTGATTTTCCCTTTCTCGATCATCCTTCGGGGGGCCACGATCGTACGCGTGTGCCTCTTGCGTTGAAAATCTCATATCTGATGTCGCGTCCCTCGCGTTCGACGTGGACGACTCCGTAGTTGTCCTCTGTCACAGCCTTGCCGGTCATACAGGCCACCGAGAGATGATCAAATCCTACTGCGTCTTCTGTGGCAATGCGCAAGCCATCTTCCCAGATGAAGGAGTCATGGGTGAGGCCGAAGATTGGCCAGTGAAAGGCAGAGGTCACGAAGTTGTCGATGAGAAAGGGTTTGCCTTCATATCGGCCCTCTAAGCGTGCGACAAACGAGCAGTGCACGTCTCCTGAGAGGATCACGACTTTCTTTGCATGTTCTCGTTGCGCTAGAACGAAGCGTTTGAGCAACATGGCACGTTGTCCAGGGCAATGTGTCCAAATATCTCTGGCGGTGTTTCCCGCAGGCCACGATCCTTTTCGATGGTCCGGCCACATTGGGACGGCCGACACGACGCATTTGACGCGGCTCCCTGTTCGTAGCCACTGCTCAAGTCGTTCCATCTGCTGTTCGCCGATCATGCGGTTTCTGGGGTCGGCGTGCTGGTCGCTTTTGTACTTTCGCTCCGAGCGGACGTCCATGACGAAAAAATCACACGGGCCACACGAGAATTCATAGTCGTACGGTGCATGGTTTGGAGGGGAGAGGATGCTCGTGAGACGAGAGATGTCTGTGGTTCGTGGGCTGTGGTTTCCTTGGTAGGCTTCGAAAAACCGAAGTCCGGTTTCCAGATTTGCTTGTGGCAGTTTGCGTGGATAGCGATGGCCGCCCCAGTTATTGACGAGTTCGTGGTCGTCGAACGCCATGAATGTCGGAATGTGTGACGTGACTGCGCGAAAATGCGGCTGGGCGAAACTGTTGTGGTAGTGGCGTGCGAATTGCTTAGCCGCTACCGGCGTGCGCGTGAGAACGAAGAATGGCATGTCCGCATAGACCTGATCCCCTAGAAGGAGAAGAAAGTTAGGGGTATGTTCCTGTGTCTCTAGTTTCTCCTTGATCGATCCGAACGCTTTGTCCGAGGCATGTGGGCGGGGGCGTTTTGGGTCAAGAGGGCCAACGTGTTTCATTCCATGATGTCGGCAGGATCCCATCAGGAACGAGATTCGCCTGGTGTCGTGCGGGAACGTGGTGACGTCAAACGTTGTGTCTGGCCATCCATACTCCAGGAGTACCTGTTTGGAAAAGGGAGCTACAGAAAAGCCTACGGCTTGATACTGATATCGCGTTCTCGGTTCGAGCGTATCGAACTGAATAATCGCGGTGTAGTCGTACTGGGGGAGGGCCGGCGCCCAGTCAACATCTGTCCATCGATCGGTTCCGGCCTTCCTAATGCGCACCCCAAGCGCTGCGGCCTTTGGACCTACTCGGGCCCAGACTCTGAATGAGTGCGCAGTTGTCGCCCCAACGAGGGGCCCTGTCAACAGGGGCTGTATCAGCATGTGTTGAAGGTCATGGCATCAACCATTCCCGTCATCAATGGCTCGGACTACTCGTCTCGATGGACCGTGTCTGGCGAAAACGCGGGAAGGCATACGGCGATATACTCTGCTCCTTCTGGATCGGGTGTACTGTACTGAACCCGTTCTCCACGATGGGTGATGATCGCCTCCCCAGACTTCACATGAAACTCGCCATCCTTCGTCTTCACTGTGAGTGTGCCCGCGAGGACAACCGTGTATTCATCAAAATCGGGCGTCTGCGCGGGTTCCGCCCAGCCGGTGGGGCTTTGCATACGGGCGACACTTACGGTTTTGGTGCCTGAGTTTACCCGGCCAATATATTCTTCAATGATCTTGGGTTTGTTTCCGGCTGGTGTGATGATTGTTGGTGCAGTGATATGTGTCGGCATTCATTCATCCCCTCGTCGTTGATGAGGAACACGCTACGGTGTGACGACGTGTGTCTAGCTATGTCGTTATTGCGATGGCTTCGCTCGTAGATTCTTCACCTCATCTGGAGTCATCGGTCGGACTTTCAGT
>JAJDBL010000212.1 GCA_029261375.1 Nitrospirales bacterium | reverse complement strand
TAGTCGCGTTGTCGGATGACGGCACACGCCCCTCAGCCGTCCTACGGAAATTTGCCTCATGCCAATAGGCTCACGCCGAATACTTCGCAAGATATGGTGTCTCTTGCTTCGGCAATCCAGGTAAATCATTGACAATGGCCCCCTCAACTCTGCCCCCTGCCTCCACAAGAAACTTGAGACCTTCGACCACGGAGGCTTGAGCTGTTTGCCTTGCTCGAATAACCATGAGCGTACAGTCCACGGCAACGGAATACAGATGCATGTTTGCCATGGACAGGAGTGGCGGTGCATCAACAATCACCAAGTATTCTCGCTGTTTCAGCTCCGCAAAAAGACGATGAAGCCCAAACCGCCGACCAGCCAGCTTTTTGTGGTCTCCCCCAGCCGTCCCAGCCCCAAGAATCATCAGATTAGGGTGGAACGCATCCTGATACAAGGCAGCATCCAGCTCACATTGTCCCTCTAATACGGACATCAGACCTAACCCGTTTTCAAGACGAAGAAGGTTAGAGACACCAGGATTAATCATATCCCCGTCAACTAAGACCGTTTTTTCGAGATAATCTCGGGCCAAGACCGCCGCCAAAGCGGTAGCCAGCGTTGTTTTTCCTTCACCAGACACCGCACTGGTCACCGCGAACACCCGTATACCCTTCTGGGCCTGCAAGCGAATGATTCGTCCTCCGAGAACGCGCAATTGCTCCGCACCCTGAGCATTCAAGACCGCCTGCGCAGACGCTCGACCCTTTTCTCGCCACTGCAACCACCGGGGCGGTGGCGCTGTTGGCACACGACTCTCTTGCCCCAAGAGACCACTCATGTGGGGAACCGCCGCGAGAATGGGCAGGCCAAGGTGCTGTTCAATTTGTGTTGGCCGCTGGAACGAGAGAATACGGAGTTCTGTCCATCCGATGAAGGCAAAAGCCACAAATAATCCCCCCGCAACCCCGCCGACGAAAAATGCGGCAGGATTTGGCTTCACGGGCTTTTCTGGAAGGTTTGCAGGATCTACAATACGAAACCGCTCGCCTTTTTGACGTTTTTCAAGGTTCTCCGATACGTCAGCCGCTAATTTCTTATCGAGAAGCGACTGATAGTTTCGTAGGACGTTGTCGTAGTCTCGCTGCATACTGCCAATCTTCAACGCGTGGACTGGAGCCTCTTCCACACGCTGTTCATACTCCAGGATTTTGGCTTCCGTCCGAATTTTTCGTTTCTTGATCCGTTCACGCTCTAGTTCAATGGCGAGAGCTTCCTGCGAGAGAATGGGGTCCTCCAATGCGCGAGACGACGCGGCACCATCCACAGTTTCAACGGACACCGATTTGGCGTCCTCTAGCTCATCCAATTCCGCCGCGATCTCATCACCGTTTGTTTCCGTCTCCGCCGCACCGAGTAATTTCGTTTCAAGTTCCGCAATTTGCCGTTTGATCCGAATGACTTCAGGATACGCCTCGGTGTAGTCTGCTTGAAGGGCAGTCAGTGCTTGCTGTAGAGCCTGAAAATGTAACTGTTCAGATGAAGGATCCTCTCCACGCTCTGTAGCAAAAGCCAGAGCCTCTCTATTGGCCAACTCCGTATTGCGTGTGCGTGCGAGACCTATCTCACGCCGTTCCATCTCCATCTTCCGCTCACGAAACGCGAGGGAATCGTTGAAGAGTTCGCGACGACCTCGAATGGTGATCAAAGCATCCTCGGCTAACTGCCGCTCCAGTTGTAAACGATCAAGTTGTCGGAGATTGGCGTCTAATTGGTCAGGCAACGACCCCATAAACTGCCGCTTGTATTCACTCATCGCCTTCTCTTTTTGATTGATCTGATCCTCGACTCGCTGAAGCTCCTGGTGCAAAAAGGTCGCAGTGCCTTCAATCAGCTGCTCTCTCACCTTCAAATTCTCGTCGATAAACAATGAGGCAAGTTTGCTGGTTACCGCCTGCACCGTCTCGGGAACGATCCCTTCGTAAGAAATATAGAATGCCTGAATTCGGTCTCGTTGGCCGACGGTGGATATGGAAATTTCCTCCCTCATGCGCTCAACGATCTCCTCGACAGGGTCTTTTCTCACCATCGCCTCGGAATACAAACCAAACTCATCGATAATTTTCTTAAGTAGCGAGCGGCTCAAAATCTGCTGTTTGATGGTATTCAGACGCTCGGCCAAAGTATCAACAATTACTGGAGAGACTACATTTGTCGGAACCTTTTGTGATTCCACCATGATCAGGGTTGTGGAGGCGTAGATTTTAGGCGCTGAGACAAATGTCACACCCGCCGCCCCAAGTCCCACAATCACACAGATCAGAATGATCCACTTTCGCCGAAGCAAAATATAGAGATAATCGATAGGGTCAAGTGTAGAAAATCCGTGAGTCATTGTGATTGAGTCCAGCTATCGCCAAGACATCGTCAGGCCAGCCGTCACCTGATTCATCGCCACTGATGTTCCGAACTCGCCGTCTGATGTTTGCGTAAAATACACATAAGACAACGTGAAACTCGTACTGGGAGTAAGGGCATGATTCATGGATGGTCCTACGGAAATACCTGAAATCCCTATGGTGTCAGTACCGATTGATCCGAACTTAAAGTACTCGGCGAATACGGACAGAGTCGTCTTCCTGCTGAGTTGATGCTGTATCGTCGCAGAGGCAGTATCGGACACCACAAGCTCCGTGCTAAGACCTTGACTGGATTCAACATCACGAAGATACGAGAGTGCCACGGTCGTGACACGGGTAGGATTGAAATCCTCTCCGAGCGTCAGGCTTCCACTAAAAAATGGTTCCAAGCGACTCTGAGAGGGGAGATACACAGCCCCCGCCTCCGCAACAACACTCAATCCTCCAATGATCTCCTGCACAAGCTGAGCCGTGGCTTCGTGGGTATCCGACGTTGTATCGCCAATCGCAAATCGTTCGTACCCATAGTTCCCTGCAAATCGCGTCCGCGGCGAGATCGTGTAACTCAGACTTCCACTCACGGAATCAATATCTTCATCGAGGAGAGCCGTGGGATCAAAAATTGCGCGAGTGTTCTCATACCCAAGAGAAACCCTCACATTTTGAGACACTGGGTATGACGTCCCGACCCGCAGATCGTTGAGAATGAATGCATCTCGCACGGTGAGAAATCCCAACGCCCCGCGACGACGACCTCCCTCCTGCCCCAATCTCGAGGTGAATAACCCGCTCAAGTCCTGTCCAAATCCCTCTCCACCGAATCCGCCTCCACCGCCAAACCCGCCTCCACCGCCAAGCCCGCCAAAACCAGTTTCGTAGAACGGATCGTTGGAGAAAAACAAGTCATCACTGACGCGCAACGTCAAGCCCTCAAGTAACTGCCCAGATAGCCGACTGGCGTCGATAGCAACGCCCGAGAACGCACTGAATGAGGATATATCCGGATTGTTCGCGAATGCGGTCCAACCTCCTCCGATATTCCCACTCACGTCCATGTTCAGCAGACGCTGCTCGTCAACAGCAAACGACGGAAACACCGACGTACCAAAATCCTGTAACTTATCTGTCTCGCTGAAAAGCAGGTTGTCGTAAAACGACTCAGTCACAGACAGACTTGGTGTGATCTCAAACTTCGCTTCAACGTTGTTGCCGCCCTGCATCAGTAACACTATTCCGACGGCAACACTAAACTTGCAAACACGCTGCCCTATGAAGCATCTCAACGGATTTATGCCTCAGTCACTTTCGCGTTGCCATCACGTCTCTCGGTAGAAAGGCAATGACACCCCACATGTTCTTCCAACTCACAGTAATACAACCCCATGCGACACACATCTCGGCACCGTGACAGCAGTCAGCTGCGCAAACCAGCTGAGCAAGAAGGATTCGCTCCTCATCAGCGAG
>JAJDBL010000211.1 GCA_029261375.1 Nitrospirales bacterium | reverse complement strand
ATGGCCTTGATTGTTGCTCCCTGGAAGGCAAGCATCACGGCGGCGGGGGCCCAGACGACGGAGGCTCCCAATACCGGGAGGAACGCCATAATGGTCACGACGGTGCCCCACAGAACCGGCGTCGGTAGCCCAAGGACCCAGAAGGCTAATCCTGCCAATACGCCTTCGGTCAGCGCCACTAATCCCACGCCATACACCGTGGCGTGGACGACGGTGTGCATGCGTTCCAGGATGACTCGTTGGCGATCCTGAGGAAACGGGAGGACTTCGATGATCCATGACAACAGTGCTCTCCCGTCTCGTAAGAAGAAAAACACCGTCACGACGGTGAGGGCGAGCTGAATGGTGCCCAACACGATGTTCCCGACCGCCGACGAAAGAATCGATGCCGCGGTTCCACCAACCTGTTGTACGTTATCAAGAATAACGCTTCGAACGTCCTTGCCTTCTTGTTGAAAGTACTCCTCAACACGCGACACAAACTCTCGCGCGAACGGCTGTTGGTTTAACCAATCAACTACAGGAAATGAACCGCTTCGAAGGGCATCTTGAAAAATTGAAATCCCCCTGACGAGTTCTTGGCCCAGGAGCATCGCCAGATACACGGCAGGCATGATGATGAGCAGAATCATGCCGACGCAGGTCAATAACGCGCTTAATCCGTCTCGTCCCTTGAGCAAGACCGTGAGTCGGTCGTGGACGGGGTGAAGTGCAACCGCCAGAATCGCGGCCCAGACCACTGCGCCGAGGAACGGTTGCATGACGGTAAAGAACAGCCCAGCGACAAAGAAGGCAATGGTAAACGTAAGGACGATGCCCGCCCAGAATCTTCCGGTCGGAGTGACGTCAGTAGTGGTGTGGGTTGTCATGAGAACAGACTAGCAGTGTATTGAAAAACAATCATCGCGCTGTGGAATGTCTTGGAGTGAGAAATTTCCTGGCGTCACAGCGATACGCCACAGGATGTTCAAACAGGTCGTCCAGCAAGGCCGCAGCAAGGGAGGGGGCGAATCGTACTCCCGTACGGTGAGCCTCCGAGTAAAGCGAGAACGAAGCTGGCGGCTTGTTTCAGCATGCTGTCAGGCGTCAGGGGCGTTGCCGGGTTTCCATTTGATGCCACACCCTGCGCTTGGCTTCTGGTTGATGGCGACAGTATGGGCAGTGAGAATTGCGCCGATTGCCGAGCGAAGGTAGCCCCCTTCTACCGGTTTGTTATTTCCCGGGCGACTGTCGTCGAGTTGGCCTCGGTATACGAGACGTTGCTCGTCATTGAACAGGAAAAAGTCAGGTGTGCAGACCGCATGGTATGCCTTCGCGACCGCTTGTGACTCGTCATAGCAGAAGGGAAAGTTGAAATGAAGTGATTCGGCCATCTCTTTGAGCTTTTCGGGAGCGTCGTCTGGATAGTTGTCCGCATCATTGCTACTGATCGCGACGATCGCAAGGTCCTTCTGGACATAGTCGGCTCCAAGCCTTGCGAGTTCTTCGCGGACATGCACGACATAAGGACAGTGATTGCAGATGAACATCACCAACAGTCCAGGTTTTCCAGCAAAATCTTCCAAGGTGATGGTCCGACCGGACACGACATCGGGGAGTGCAAATGCTGGTGCTGGCGTGCCTAGCGGAAGCATTTCTGATTCTTTGAGTGCCATGGTTTAGATGTGTGATGAGAAAGAAAGTTTTCGTGACGCGTGACGCAGAATCATAGCATACCGATCTGGCTACGGTTTTTTTGCCGGTAGGGTGGCTTCCAGCAATGGTTCCTCAGCCGTTGGCACGGAAGTGACTTTGCGAAACCCTGCCTTAGTCATCCACGTTTTTACTTCCTCAGCCGAATAGGTATTCCCTGCTTCGGTATACAGCAGCATCGTGATCGCAAAGAGGTTGGTCTCTATCGGACTCAGCCCTTTCTTATCCCAGAGGAAGAAATCTTGGATGATGATTTTCCCGCCTGGATTGAGCGCAGCTTTGATCTTTTTGAGCAGCTTGATGTTCTCATCCGGACCATAGATATGGATCACGTTGGAGAGGAAGATGGCATCGTATGTGTCCGGAATATCCTCGTACATGAAATCAAGTGGAAGGTATGTCAGTCGGTCTCCGGCGGGGTGTTTTCGAGCTACCGCACGAGCGACCTGGAGTGCGGCAGGCCGATCTCCCAGTGTCGCATGAAGCTTTGGCCATTTCGCGAGTATTTCCAACGTATAGGTCCCTGGTCCACCGCCGACATCCAATAATGTCGTCGCGTTGCGAAGATCGATGGACTTCGCGATCTGTGGCGCTTTGTCACGGCTTCTGTGGTGCATGGCCCAGGTAAATGCGCGCCGGTCTTCGTCTTCAGTGACGAGTTTGTCGTCCTCAATCGGTTTGCCGGATTTTACGATGTGCGTGAGTTGAGACCATTCATCCCAGTGGCGTTGAAGAAGCGCGAGATACGCGCCTCGATAGTCAGGACTCTTCTTGTTGAGTTCGGCTGCACTCAATGGAGAGTTGGAGTAACGACCGTCCTCCAGCAACAGTAAGCCGAGGCTCGCGAGATTTCGGCAAAGAATATCGGTTCCGCGCTGGCTCGCGTCTAGTGCCCTTGCCAAGGTGCGAACGGTCCATGACTTGATCCCGATCACCGTGAAAATATCTAGGTCCAATGCCGTGAGGATGACTCGCGAATAGGTATAGCCGTTCACCGCGCTTCGCAGATGTTCAAAACTCTCAACTTGGGGAATCTCAATCCAGGGCGACTGCTTTTTCATGAATATCCTTTCTGTGGCTCTATCGAGAACGGCATCAGGTGCGTATTACGATGGGCGTCTGGTCTTCGGTGTGTGTGGCGCGAACGGCTTTCGTCGAAAATGGGGAAGGAGTTTCTTGTACGTTACCGTGAGGTGTTCGGGCATCATGCGCGTGTCGGCGAGGACGGGCATGAAGTTATTATCCCCATTCCATCGGGGGACAATATGTAAGTGGACGTGAGATTCAACGCCCGCTCCCGCGACCCGTCCAAGGTTCATGCCCACGTTGAACCCTTCTGGCGCGATGGCGGTACGCAATACCGTCAAAGACTTTTGCGTCAGATCCATGAGTTCATGACTGACCACCGCGGGGAGCTCCTCAAGACTTGGGGCATGGAGATAGGGGGCAATCAATAGGTGCCCATTCGCATACGGGTAAATGTTCATCATCACGAAGGCGCGAGGGCCTCGATAGAATATGTATTGTGTTCGATCTTTGGATGGGGGAATGCTGGGTTTGTCGCAGAAGATACATCCAGGAGTGGCATCAGCGTTCTTGATGTAGTTCATTCTCCATGGCGCCCAGATGCGTTTCATATGGTGGTCTTCGTGTCCGGTTGTGCTCGCCCGGTCGATGGAGCAATGACAATCTGTCGCCGGTCGTCTCCTTGATGTGAAAACGTGATGTCGAGTCGGGTGGTGGGGAGCAAGGACGCTGCACGTTCTGCCCATTCAATCGCGACTACGCTATCGCAAGAAAAGTATTCTTCAAGACCGATCGACTCGACCTCCCGTATGTCTTCAAGTCGATAGAGATCAATATGGTACAGCGGAATACGCCCTTCATGCTCGTGGACGAGGGTGAAGGTTGGACTCGTGATCTGTGACGGCGCGATGCCTAACCCCTGCGCAATCCCCTTCACGAAATGTGTTTTCCCTGTACCGAGGTCCCCCGTGATCGCAAGCACATCACCGCCACGAAGGCTCTTTCCAAGTGTACAACCCAAACGGAGTGTTTGGTCGGGTGTTGTCGTTTCGTGCGACCCGAGGTTCATGATGATGTTCCGTACACGTGTTGATGGAGCGATCCCGTCGCCTGCTCCGTTGCCAGTGTCATGGCTTGAGGAATGCATGCGACCAGGTCACTTGCAATCATGCCCTGCTGCCCATAGTGCCATGTCGCAATGTCTCCGGCTAATCCATGCATGTAGACTCCGACAGTAGCGGCTGATCTAGCAGAACATCCCTGGACCAGTAATGAAGTGATCATACCCGCGAGTGCATCGCCGGTGCCACCCGTTGCCATTCCTGGGTTCCCGGTTGGACAAATATCAACACACCCATCTGGGTGTCCCACCAGCGTACGTGCTCCTTTGAGAACCACTGTTGCTCCCGTATGATGGGCGAGTTTGGCCACTGATCCAAGACGATCGCGTGAGACGTCAGCGGTGGTGCAGCCAAGAAGCCTGGCCATTTCGCCTGGATGAGGGGTTAAGATAATCGGTACTGTCGCTGCGTTGAGAATGTTCGGGTTTGTGGCTACCGCGTTCAACGCATCGGCATCAATTACACACGGGATGGTGAGTTGCGGAATCAGTTCCATCACGACAGCGATCGTTTCTTCGTGGGTACCAATTCCCGGTCCGATCGCGATTGCTGTTTTTCCCTGGATGAATTCCAGCAGGGGCGCGAGCGAGGACGACCCAAACGCACGAATGGAAAGGTCGGGAATGGACACTGTCATGACTTCGACGAGCATCGTCTCGAGAATATCGTTGAGGCTTTGAGGTGCGGCGAGGGAGACGAGACCCGCCCCGCTTCGCAGTGCCGCCTGACTTGCGAGAACCGATGCTCCGGTTTTTCCTACGGAGCCGGCAATGATGCCAACGTGGCCACAGGTGCCCTTGTGCGCGTCGAGTGGACGGGATGGCAAGTGTGTCGTCACGAACGATCCTGTGATCACCTGGGTTTGAATCCCGGCTTCTTCCACGCACCAGGCGGGAATGCCGATGTCGGTGATGGCAATGTGTCCAGAATGTGTGATGCCTTGATCGAGAAACAGCCCTCGTTTCGGCAACGCAAGGGTAATCGTCTGTGTCGCCTGGATTGCCGACCCCCAAATCTCTCCAGTATCTGCGGACAGGCCGGACGGGATATCAATGGCGACGACGGGACGCCCGCACTCGTTGATGGATGTGATCGCATCTCGAAACACGCCGTCTATTGATTTACTGAGCCCGGTACCAAAGATCGCATCGACGACAAGATCGCTTTCACTGAGGGTGTGGAGAAGCGTCGTCGACGAGGAGGGTAGGGGGGCGAGGAAGGTCCCGCCGAGATCACGATACCGCATAAAATTTGTGAGCGCGTCTCCTTGCAGTGTCTCGGGGCTTGTGAGCAAGTGCATGTGAACCTTCGTGCCGCGTTTCATGAGGAGTCGTCCGACCACGAGTCCATCGCCTCCGTTGTTCCCTTTTCCAACGACGATCGACACCGTCTTTCCCTGCATCGATCCGCGTGTCCGCTCAATCGTCTCGACCACGCCTTCGCCAGCACTCTCCATGAGTCGAAGACTCGAAATTCCACACTCCTCGATTGCTTTTCGATCAAGTGCTCGCATTTCTTGCGATGTCACAATTTTCATGGGGAATAGCGCTCAGCCGTCAGCATTCAGCGATGAAGGACACGCATGATGATTGAAGTCCCCCCCTTTGGAAAAGGGGGTTAGGGGGATGTTCCGATGAATGGTGTTGCTGCCTGCGATGCTGATGTTGGAGTGGATGTTCATGAGAATATGTTTTGAACTCCTAGTCCTTGCGTGCATCCGTCGTGAGGATCACTTGTCCGATCGCATAGTTGCCGTCGTGCGATGTCGTAGCGTGTATGGTTGAAACGTGCCGTGCATCAAGCAATTCTTTGACTCGTCCAGAAGCGCGAATCATGGGTTTTCCCGCGTCATCCGTCGAGACTTCAACGTCGACCCAACTGACCCCTGCACTCCACCCCGTCCCGAGGGCTTTGAACATTGCCTCCTTCAGCGCGAAGCGACCGGCTAAGGCTGGAAACGGTATGGTGCGGGCGAAACACGCAGTGCGCTCAGCCGGAGTGTAAACGCGAGAGAGAAAGCGATCTTCCCAACGTGCGGTGATAGATTGAAGACGATCGATGCGTACGAGATCAATCCCGATGCCGAGAATCATGGGACGTATGCACGTGGGGAAGGGACAGAGGCGTCGAGCAAGCGAAGGTGAAGCAAGACGTAGCGTATAACGCGTGTATCCAAGGGGGGTTGACTCATACCAGGAGCGCTTTCATCTCACCCACTGCCCGGTCGAGGCCGACAAACAGAGCACGGGCCATGATGCTGTGACCGATATTATATTCTCCAATATCAGTCAGATGGGTGAGCATTGATATGTTCTGGTAATTGAGACCGTGTCCGACGCTGACGCCAAGATGAAGTTTGTACGCGAGCCGGACGCAGTCGGTAATGGCGTCGAGCTCAATCTTTTGCGCTTCAGGGCCGCGAGCGTTGGCAAATGGACCGGTATGAATTTCAACGGTATCCGCGTCGACCTTGTGGGCAGCTTTGACGTGGTCGATGTTCGGGTTGATGAACAGGCTCACTGGAATTTCAGATGCGTGGAGCGTCTTGATCGTGGTCTTGAAGTGATCACGATTGGTAATGATGTCGATTCCGCCTTCGGTGGTCAGTTCGGCACGGCGTTCTGGGACAAAGGTGACGAGATCTGGCTTGACGTCCATGGCGATCTGCACCATCTCGTCGGTGGCGGCCATTTCCATGTTGAGTTGCGTCTTGATCATCGCCTTGAGAAGGCGAAGGTCGCGTTCCTGAATATGTCGGCGGTCTTCGCGAAGATGAACAACGATGCCATCAGCCCCAGCGAGTTCAGCGAGGGCAGCGGCGGTGACAGGGTCAGGCTCATTCCCCCCACGGGCTTGCCGCAGAGTCGCAACATGATCAACATTAACGCCGAGTTTTGCCATAGATTCTAATGAGACGGTTCGCGGAGAGGCATTATTGCAGATGAAAGAAAACGTCGCAACATGAAATGGGGCATACATGTTGGGTCAATGTGGTGTGCGCAAGGGATGTTTCAATGCGGAATTTTGCCTTTTGCGGGAATTGAGACAACAATAGTGGTGTACTAGCACTAGGCAGACGCTCGAGATGATATGTACCAACGGAGTGCAATGATGGACCCAACCAAGGTGCTTGCCGCAAAAGAGACGGTTTCTAAGATCCGCGAGAATATCGAGCGGGTCATGAAGGGGCAATCTGCGGGGATTCGCAAGATG
>JAJDBL010000210.1 GCA_029261375.1 Nitrospirales bacterium | reverse complement strand
AGGTGAAGGGTCAGAAGACAGCGGACATCAAACAGGTGCTAGGACAGAAAGACTATGATGAAGTGATACACCGCGACAACCTGGTCATCATGTGACATGAAGGAGAGGTCTGTGAATATTCGTGATTGGGTCATAGAACGGGCAAGGCAAGCCAAGCTGGCGTCACGCCCCCTCTCTATTCTTTCAACAGAAGTAAAAAATCAGGCCTTAGAGGCCATGGCTGACGCCATCAAAGCGAACGAACCTGCGATTGCAGACGCCAATCGCAAAGATCTCGATGCTGCCACAAGCTTGAGTACGGCCATGCTTGACCGCCTCACCCTCACACCCAAACGCATTGCTGATATGCAGACCGGATTGCGCGATGTGGCAGCACTCCCCGATCCCGTTGGAAGCCGTAGCGACATGTGGACACGCCCTAACGGATTACAAATCGGACGGGTTCGCGTGCCCATCGGAGTTATCGGCATCATCTATGAGTCGCGGCCAAATGTGACCGCAGACACCGCAGGACTCTGCCTCAAATCCGGCAATGCGGTCGTATTGCGTGGAGGGTCAGAGGCCATTCACTCCAACACCGCCATCGTCAACATCCTCACCGGAGCGGCTAGTGACGCTGGAATTCCGGCAGGAGCAATCACATTTCTCGACAACCCAGACCGACAAGCAGTAACCGAAATGCTATCACTCACGGAATATATCGACTTGATTATTCCTCGCGGCGGTGAAGGATTGATGAATGCCGTGACATCACAATCAAAAATTCCCGTGATCAAGCATGACAAAGGAGTCTGTCACATCTACGTCGATCGCGATGCCGATCTCCAGATGGCACAAGACGTAAGCTTCAATGCCAAAGTCCAACGTCCTGGGACCTGCAACGCGACAGAAGCGCTCCTCGTTCACGAACATATTGCACCCACCTTTCTTCCAGCCATTGGAATGAAGCTACAGGCGGCTGGGGTAGAAATCAGAGGCTGCCCAAAAACAGTCTCCCTCATACCTAATGCCAAACGCGCGACCGAAGATGACTGGGGCAAAGAGTTTCTTGAACTCATCCTAGCAATAAAGATTGTCGACGACATGGACGCCGCGATGAAACATATCGTGAGCTATGGATCAGAACATACCGAGACCATCATCACGAACAACGAAGCAGCATCACAAAGATTCTTAAAAGAAGTCGACGCCAGCGCCGTCATGGTCAACGCATCAACGCGATTTAATGACGGCTTTCAATTTGGCTTGGGGGCAGAAATGGGCATTAGTACCACACGCATTCACGCACGTGGCCCCATGGGGCTGGAAGAACTCACCTGCCAGAAATTTGTTGTTCACGGCAACGGTCAGGTCCGTGAGTAGCCTAATACCCAGACTGACATTGCACCAGTGAACCTGCAATGAGTGACTTTATCGAAGTTTTCAAAAATAAAGAATTCAGGCGAGTTTCCGAAACCGTTGCGAAAGAAAAAGATCCCTCAATTCTCGTACTCCGAGCGCATCTATATACCGAAAACATTTTAGAACGTATCCTCACGAACAGTCTGCCGCGCGGAGACAAACTCGCAGAGCATGGCAGCAACCTTTCCTACTACCATAAATTGTTGATAGTAGACTCATTGGATCGCGTTGACGACCAGACAATCTCATCTCTAAGGAATCTAAACAAACTAAGAAATGCTTGCGTTCACCAACTCGATCGAGACATCACGTTCAGCGATGTGACACAAATTGGAAGCCCTCTTGGCAAGACATTCACCCGAATAAAGAGGGACCAGAAGCTTGATGAAGTCAAAGTACTACGCGGTGTGATTATGTACATCTTAGGTCGCTTGTTGAGACATTGTCATTCGGCGGAATATGATTACACGCATGAGCCTGCCGAAAAGAAAAAGCGTTCACGTAGTAGTTCTTCAACTGTTGCATCACGTAAGTGAATGGACTGCTGGTCCCCACGATTTAAATCGATCACTTCAACTTTCTCACTCTCATGACAATCGGCCTCTTAGGCGGCACGTTCGATCCGATCCACAATGGACATCTTGCCATAGCGCAAGACATCGTTGATCGCAAACTATGCGATCAGATCCTCTTCATCCCCGCAGGCTCGCCTCCCCACCGGGAAAACACCCCCGTTACCCCGATTGAACATCGACGTGAAATGGTGCGACTTGCCATTGATGAGAATCCCGCGTTCCAGCTTTCAGACATTGAAATGGAAGGTCCGTCATACTCATATCAGACCGTAGAATTGATCAGAGAGAAACGCGACGATGATCTCCACATCTCCTTTATCATTGGGTTGGACAATCTCTACGACCTCCCAAATTGGCGAGAGCCTCAACGAATTCTCAAGGCCTGCGATCTGATCGTGGTTTCACGGCCAGGCTGGGACTTTGCGTCCATCTTGGAATCACGGTACAAGGAGTTCTTCCACATAGACATTGAATTCGAATACCTCGAAGCGCTCGACGCCGGCACATGCAATGAGCTGAAAATCCATCCCGGACCAGGCGCCAACCACTCGCGCTCGATCACGCTTCTTCGAGCCCCTTCTCGGAACGTTTCGTCGACTGAAATTCGCGCGAAACTCCTTCGAAATAGCGACATTTCGGGTCTATTGCCGGCCCAAGTTGAATCTTATATACTCAGCCGTCGACTCTATTCTACGGAGCACATCCACCCTGAATCCTAGATCCAAAGCCCTCGAAGCGGCCCAAGCGGCTCTCGAAAAAAAAGCGACAGACATTGTCGTGCTTGAAGTCGGCGAACTCACGACCATTGCTGACTACATGGTGGTCTGCTCTGCGCAGTCTAACCGACAAGTCCAAGCGGTGATGCAACATGTCGAGGACCGGCTCAAGAACAAAAAGGCACGCCCTCTGAGCATTGAGGGAACCGAAGCTTCCGTCTGGATTCTCGGCGATTATGGCGATATTATGGTTCACGTCTTCACTGAGGAAATGCGGGTGCATTATGGCCTTGACCGCCTCTGGGGTGACGCGCCGATGCAGACGATTGAAGAACCGGTTTCTCCAGCTCAGCCAAGTCTCGCTTCAGGGTAGCGCCATGCGACACTGCTTCGCGGCCCATGGCATCTGACCACTCAAGGAACTAGACGTCATGCTTCAACATCGCACCATTCAGCTTGAAAGATTCTCTTCTATCGCGCTGCGCGGTGAGGTTCTTACGCGCAAGGAATGTCGAGAAGTGCTCGCGACCCCGGATAGCGACATCCTTGGCCTCCTGCACGCCGCATACGAGGTGAGAAAACAGTTCGCCGGCAACACCGTTCAAGTACAAATGCTCACGAACGCTAAAAGTGGCGCATGTCTTGAAGACTGCCATTATTGCTCCCAGTCATCAACATCGACCGCCGATATCGATCACTACGGATTGTTACCTGAGGACACGCTCGTTCAAAACGCGCACCGCGCAGCGGAGTCGAAAGCCGTCAGATACTGCATTGTCACCAGCGGACGCAGCCCTCTTGACCGAGAAGTGGATGCCATCGGAAAGGCGGTTCGCCGGATCAAGAGTGAACTTCCGCTGCAAGTCTGCTGCTCACTCGGTCTCCTTACGGAGCCCCAAGCCCATCGACTGAAAGATGCAGGTGTCGATCGGATCAATCACAATTTGAATACGAGCGAACGATATCACGCTGATATCTGCGGCACACACACATTCCGTGATCGTATCGACACGATTACCAACGCCAAGAACGCCGGTCTTGAAATCTGTTCGGGTGGAATCATTGGAATGGGAGAGACTGACGAGGACATCATTGATCTTGCGTTCGCTCTTCGTGATGTGGGACCCGATTCAATTCCGATTAACTTTCTACATCCGATGGAAGGCACGCCACTCGCCAACTGCAAAGACCTCACGCCGCAAAAATGTCTCAAGGTGCTCTGCTTATTCCGATTCCTTCATCCACGAAAAGAAATTCGAGTTGCCGGCGGTCGTGAGTACAATTTCCGTTCACTCCAGCCCCTTGCATTGTTTGCGGCCGATTCCCTTTTCGTCGATGGATACCTCACGACCCCCGGAATGCCTGCAGACGAAGCCTGGCAGATGATCGATGATCTCGGGTTTACGGTGGCTGAATAATAGCTCCAGGTAGCGTTCGTCCCTCGGAATTTCGCACACGTCACTTCGCCAGTACGTTTCCGTGTGCGTACGGCCGCGTCAGGGCAGACACGCTAAGAACGACACGATATGCCTCTCCATAGGCCTCACACCCGTCGACGCCGACGGCGCTCTTTATGGGTCACGCTCCTCCTCGCCGTCTTCCTCCTGAGTATCGTAGGGCTGCTTGGTATGGGGGGAGCCATCTGGTATCTCTCGCGTGATCTTCCTGACGTTGAGACACTACACGAACACCAACCCAGCTTAGTCACGCGCGTCTACTCCGACGATGGGCGGAAGATTGGGCAATTTTTCGTCCAGCGGCGCATTCTGACACCCTTAGAGGGCATTCCCAGAGAACTCCGCCACGCCATCATCGCCGTTGAAGACTCTCGATTCATGGAACATGGAGGCGTTGATGTTCTTGGAATCCTCCGTGCGTTTGTAACGAACATCGAGGCACTCCGGATCCGACAAGGTGCAAGCACCATCACGCAGCAACTTGCTCGCTCCGTATTTCTCACCCCAGAGCGAAGCTATACCAGAAAGATCAAAGAAGCGATTCTCGCGGTCTACATGGAAAAGACCCTGTCTAAGGACAAAATACTCGAGCTCTATCTCAACGAGATTTATTTCGGGCACGGGGCCTACGGGGTGGCCTCAGCGGCACAAACATACTTCGCGAAAGACATTTCGACGCTCAGTGCCGCAGAATCAGCCTTTATCGCGGGCCTACCAAAGGCGCCGGCGTTGTATTCACCATTCCGACATTTTGAACGTTCGCAACAACGCTGGCGGCATGTCTTGAAGCGGCTGCGCGATGAGGGGTTTCTTTCGGGGGCACAGTATGATGAGGCAATCTCTACTCCTCTCAACTATAAGAAGCGAGAACCGGAGGTTGTAGCCCCCTATTTCGTCGAAGCAGTGCGCCAACATCTTATGCGTGTCTATGGCGAGGATATGCTCTACAAAGGCGGTTTACATGTTCAAACAACCTTGAATATTGAGAAACAGCAAACAGCTACTCGAGCCGTCCGAGAAGGGCTCCGGGCACTCGATAAACTACAAGGGTATCGGGGGCCGCTCTGGTCGGTTGGAAGTTCTGTGGATCGAGATCAGATCGAGAACGGAGACCGCTCTCAAGACGACATCCTCCTCGCCGTAGTAAACAGAGTTCATGCGCACTCCGCCTTGGTCACCGCAGGAGACCTCACGGGAACCATCGCTCTTGAAGACATGCAGTGGGCAGCTCGCCGCCTTACTGGGCCCGATGTCAATGAAGATTTGGAGATTCTTGAGTCTCCAAAGGCTGATCAGATTCTTCACATCGGCAATCTGATTGAGGTTGCCGTAAAAACACACACGGAGGACACCATTGAATTTACATTGGAGCAAACCCCGCGCGTAGAGGGCGGGTTTTTGGCCATCGACACCCAGACGGGTGCCATACGAGCCATGGTCGGTGGCTATGACTTCAACCGCAGTGAGTATAACCGGGCAACATCAGCCAGACGGCAGCCGGGTTCGGCCTTTAAACCGATTATCTATACGGCTGCCCTACAGACAGGCATGACGCCAGCGACAATCTTGATTGACTCCCCTATCTCCTTCCAAGACTGGCGCCCGGAGAACTACGAAAAGAAATTCTATGGAGCGGTGACGCTTCGAGACGCGCTCATACATTCGCGCAACGTGGCAACCGTCAAACTGCTCGATACAATTGGCATTCGACGTGTCCACCATCTTTCGGCGGCACTCGGCATCGCCGGACTCTTGGACGTCGACCTCTCACTCGCCCTAGGAGCATCGAGTGTGACATTGCAAGAACTAACCAGCGCCTATGGGGTATTTGCGAACCAAGGCATTCGTCTCGATCCGTATTCCATCGAATCAGTCACTGACGCAGACGGAGTGATTCTTGAGTCACACGAACACAACCCAATTCAGATCATATCCCCGGAAACCGCGTTTCTCATCACAGATATCCTTCAGGACGTGATTCAACATGGCACCGGAAGACGAGCCAAAGTTATCCCCTATCCGGTCGCGGGAAAAACGGGCACCACGAACGATTTTACAGATGGATGGTTCGTTGGATATTCCCCGCGCGTCGTGACCGGAGTCTGGGTAGGCTTCGACCAGCTCCAATCGCTGGGAAACAAGATATCTGGTGCAAGATCAGCACTTCCTATTTGGACTGACTTTATGAAACACATTGCTCCTCCGTCAGAGGATGAGCAATTCCTTCCGCCAGAAGGTATTGTGTTTGAGAATATCGATCCAGAGACCGGACTACTCGCCGAAAAAGGGGCATCCGACACTATCCGAGAAAGTTTCGTGAAAGGCTCAGAACCGAGCGAGCAGACGCCCAAACCCGTTAGTGCGCGCGACTTCTTCAATCTCGACCACGCGACACCATAACTTCCTAGAACGTCAGTATCGCTCCTTCCTCTTCTAACGGTTGTCATTCTGAGCCTGCGGCGAAGACTCTTTCTCCCCTGACACAATCCTTCGCTACCTCCACACTAAAAGGCCCGAGATCCTTCGCGGACTTCCCTCCTGAGCAAAGCCGAGGGGATCAATATGGCGGGAGAATCAAAACGCGATGTGATAACGGCTGATTTGAACGTGTGTCCAACGTGAACGTGGAGGGAACGTGATTTACAGAGGCGTAGAAACTGGCGTAGCGTGCTTCTGATTAATCATACGTCTCTCTGCTGGAAGGAAACGTTTCCCCTTCTACCTCTTGCTTGAATTCTCGGAGGGCCTTCACTGCGTCAGTTTTTAGATGCGCATATTGCTTCACGAACTTTGGAACGAAGGCGTCAAATAGCCCGAGAAGATCGTACAACACCAAGACCTGACCGTCACATGCAACCCCGGCTCCAATGCCAATGGTGGGAATCGATACTGCCTCGGTTACTTCCTTTGCAGCGTCAGCACCGACGGCTTCGAGGACTACCGCAAACGCACCTGCCGCTTCTACCGCTTTCGCGTCTTCGATCAAACGATCAACGTCACTTCGCGACTTGGCTTGGACGCGATACCCACCTAGCTGATGCACGGACTGCGGCGTCATCCCGAGATGAGCCATCACGGGAATACCAAACTCCGTCATCGCACCAATGCGGTCAAGCACGACATGGCTCCCTTCCAACTTCACCGCGGCAGCGCCAACCTGAAGAAATCGACCAGCATTATAGACCGCATCCTCAATCGTGCCTTGATACGACAGGAAGGGCATATCGGCGATCACTAAACTTTTTCGCACTGCTGACGTGACCATTCTGACGTGATAGAGCATCTCTTCCATCGTGACCGAGAGAGTATCGTCTTTTCCCTGGACCACGACACCAAGAGAGTCTCCAACCAACATCACGTCAATACCCGCCTCCTCAACAATCCGCGCGAACGTCGCATCATAAGCCGTCACCATCACAATCTTCTTTGCCTGGCGTTTGCGTTTCTGGAGATCAATGATAGTCGTTCGAGATTTCATGCTTTTATCCTATTCGTGATGTTGAAAATTCTCATTCTCTGTGAAACGCATGGGGACGCAGGATGCTCATAAACGAACGTCCAGCAAGGCCACAGCAAGTGAGGAGGCGAATCGTACGACCGTACGTTGAGCCGAGTCGCGCAGCGAGAACGCCGCTGGCGTCGTTTTTCAGCATCCTGTTAGGGACGGAGGCGTTCCAGCATTCTCGGAAACGGAATCGCTTCCCGTACATGGTCGATGCCACATATCCATCGAACCATCCGCTCGATCCCCATTCCAAAGCCGGCATGGGGAACAGAACCATACCGCCGGACATCCAGATACCAGGAAAAATCGTCAATCGGCAAATCGTGTGCGGCAATCTTGGTCTTCAGGGTTTCCAGGTCATCTTCACGCTGCCCGCCACCAATAATCTCACCTGCCCCCTCGGGCGCAAGCATATCCATACTGAGGGAAATCGTGGAGTCGTTTGGATCATTCTTCATGTAAAACGCTTTACATGCCGCGGGATATCGATAGACGATCACTGGACGATCAAACCACTCCGCAATCTTTGTCTCCTCATCCGCCCCAAAATCATTTCCCCAGTCGAAGGCAACACCTTGAGCCTTCAGACGATCGACAGCTTCGCTGTATGTCACACGTGGGAACGGTTTCCTGATCGCTTCTAGCTTCGCCACTTCACGATCCAGCACGTTCAACTCCTGAGAGCAGTGAGTCAGAACATGCTGTACAACGGTCTCAACAAAATCCTCTGCCAGATCCATATCATCTTGAAGGTCGAAGTATGCCACCTCGGGTTCGATCATCCAAAATTCCATCAGGTGCCGTCGTGTCTTCGATTTCTCCGCTCGAAACGTTGGACCAAAGCAATACACTTTTCCTAGCGCCATTGCGCCGGCTTCCATGTAGAGTTGTCCACTTTGCGTCAGATAAGCAGGCTCGCCAAAATAGTCGACCTCAAACAAGGTCGTGGTCCCTTCACACGAGGCTGGCGTAAAAATGGGCGCATCGAGGAGCGTAAATCCTCGTGAGTCGAAGTAGTGACGACTGGCCTTGATGATCTCGCTCCGAATGCGAAGCGTGGCATGTGGTCGAGATGACCGCAGCCACAAGTGACGGTGGTCAAGGAGAAACGCGACGCCATGTTCTTTCGGCGTGATGGGATACTCTTCGGCGAGGGTGACGATCGTGAGACCTTTCACGGAAAGTTCAAACCCTGAGGGCGCGCGCTTCTCGGCTCGAACCAGCCCAGTGATCATGATCGAGGATTCTTGAGGAAGGTGATCCGCTTGCGTAAACACCCCAGCATCCACGTCGCCTTGAAACACCACACATTGGATAGTTCCCGTCCCATCCCTCAACTGTAAAAAATGGAGTTTCCCACTGGATCGCTTATTCTGCAGCCAACCTTTGAGGACAACCTCCTGCCCCTCGAAGTCTGAGATATCAGCGATGTAGACCCACGGCGGCATTGGCACAACCTTCAATACGAATTAGAAATTGACTTAACGCAATTCTGCCCGTTCAATCAAATCCGGAAGACGATCAGTGGCGGTGATTGCCATAAGATGGACACCATCACACGAGTCTCGAATCGCGCGAATTGTTCGAACGGCGAAATCAATCCCAAGTTCCATGGCTTCTGCATCCGATGCTCGATCAAGTTCTTCAATCATACCGTGAGGGACGGAGACTCCGGGAATGTGGTCGTTCAGATACCTGGCCATTTTTGCAGATCGAAGCAAAATTATTCCGGCAATGACCTTGATCTTAAACGTTCGCGCAAACTTCATGAATACCATAAACGACGCGGGATCATAGATCGCCTGAGTCTGAAAAAAACTCGCGCCAGCGTTGACCTTCGCCTCAAACTTCGATTGCGACACTCCGCCAGGTTGAATCTCAGGGATCACGGCTGCCCCGATATACAAATCGGTCTCCCCATGCAGGGCTTTTCCGTTCATATCATGTCCATTGTTCATCCCGCCTATAATTTGCATCATCAGGTTCGAGTCAATGTCATGGACCGCCTTTGCATCCTTATGATCACCGATGATTGTTGCATCACCGGTAAGACACAACACATTCCGGATGCCTAAAAGAT
>JAJDBL010000209.1 GCA_029261375.1 Nitrospirales bacterium | reverse complement strand
CACCAAAGATATCAACGAAGTTACGGACGGTTGATGAGCTCGTAAAGGTGGTCACTGAGATCTCATTGCCTCGCAACATGTCCGTCGCCCACGCTACATCTCGTTCTGGTTGAACGGTTCGATAGACTGCGGGAACAGTCACTTCTGCACCCATCGCGCGTAACGTATCCGGAAGGATCTCTCTCGCGACTTCCGCTCGTGGGATGAGAACACGTTTTCCTTTCATTCCCAAAGGTGACAACGCCTCAATAATGCCCTCTGCCTGAAATGTTTCCGGAACGATATCTGGAATCATGCCATGCCTCCGAAGCTCCTGAGCCGTCCGAGGTCCAATACAGCATAGACGCAGGTGATGGAGGATGCGGACATCTTTATTTCGGTCATGTAGGTGCCGCATGAAGTACATGACGCCATTCACGCTGGTAAATATAGCCCAATGGTAGCTGTCAATGTGATCGAAAGCGTGGTCAAGCTCGGACATATCTGTAGGAGGAATCATTGCGATTGTCGGGCACTCCACGGTCTCGGCACCATAGTCATAGAGAAGATCACTACATTCCATTGCCTGCGGAAGGGCACGAGTAATCATGACCTTTTTCCCGAAAAGTGGGCGGCGTTCGTACCAATTCAATTTTTCACGAAGGGTAATGACCTCTCCGACGACGATGGTAGCGGGTGGCTCAATTCCAGCTTTGCTGCTTTTTTCAACGATGTCATGAAGGGATCCCGTGACGGTGCGCTGTGCGGCCCGCGTTCCCCATTGGATGAGCGCGGCAGGGGTGGTGGGTGATCTCCCTTCCTCCAACAATGAGCGAATGATGCTGCTGAGATTTCGTATGCCCATTAAAATGACGAGGGTTCCATCTCCCTGCGCAAATGACCGCCACCCAATTCGGGGTTCACCTTTCGTCGGATCTTCATGTCCTGTCACGATGGCGGCAGAAGACGCAAGTGTACGATGCGTGATAGGGATACCAGCATAGGCAGGGCATGCAAGTGCTGAGCTGATTCCTGGGACAACTTCAAACGCTATCCCGGCGTCCGCGACGCATTCAGCCTCCTCGCCTCCCCGACCGAAGATAAACGGATCTCCTCCCTTTAACCGAAGAACCGTCTTCCCTGCCTGTGCCTTCTCTACCAGTAACGTGTTGACTTCACCTTGGTCGAGATAATGCCCGCGCCCGCGGCGTCCAACGTAAATCAGTTCGACGTGGGGTTTACTGGCATATCGCAGTAGAGCTGGATTTGCTAGATGATCATAAATGACGACATCGGCCTGTTCGAGGCACTCTTTGCCTCGAAGCGTGAGGAGCTTGGGGTCTCCTGGTCCAGCGCCAACGAGGAACACCCGCCCTTTATTCGTCACGGTCGCAAGCATTGGTCGTGTGGGCGATGTTAGTGATTGTAGACCTCTTTTAGAATGGCATCGGCGCCCTGACTGAGAAGCTCCTCCGCGAGTGTTGTGCCAAGTACCGCCGCATCGTCTACTGATCCTTCCACGTGATTCCGAATCATGCGGGTTCCATCAAGGCTACAGACCAGACCGTCTAGACGGAGGGAGCGGCTAGTGACGACGGCGTACGCACCAATCGGCACCTGACAGCCCCCTTCAAGGCGATCAACAAGTGCCCGCTCTGCGCGAACAGCATGCGCACTGTCCGGATGATGTAAGCGCCCGATATGTTCGCGGACGATCATGTCGTCCTCGCGGCACTCGATACCGAGCGCGCCTTGGCCCATGGCTGGCAGGCTCTGCTCAACCGGAAGATATGCGGTGATTTGCGACTCAAACCCAAGTCGTCTTACCCCAGCGGCCGCGACGATCACGGCTTCAAAGTCACCATCCTGGAGTTTCCGTAAGCGAGTATCTAGATTTCCTCTCAACATGGCGATGTTGAAATCTGGCCGTCGGTGCAACAGTTGTGCTTGACGGCGAAGGCTGCTAGTGCCGATGGTGGCCCCATGAGGGAGGTCGTCGAGTCCGTTAATGGGGTATCTGGTGCTAACGGCGTCGCGGGGATCCTCGCGTTCCGTGATCGCGAAAATATCGAGTGAATCTGGCAAGACCGTTGGGACGTCCTTCATACTGTGAACGGCAAGATCAATATCCCCACGCAGAAGGGCTTCCTCGATCTCTTTGACAAAGAGGCCTTTGCCTCCGATCTTCGCTAACGGAACGTCAAGAATTTTGTCACCTGAGGTTGTGATCTTTTGCAGCGAGACCTTCACGTTCGGATCTTTTTCGAGTTCTGCCTTCACCCATTCTGCTTGCCATAACGCGAGTCGGCTTGCTCTCGTTCCAACTTTTAGCTCTATCTGCGACACAGTGACATGCCTCTTTTAACTGGACGACGCGCCGGAACTGGTGTCGCGCGTTGTTTCGGTCGCTCTCTCCTCGTCATCAAGGGCGAATAGACGTCGTGTCGCGTCGACATAGATGTTGCCGTTAGCATGTACGGCTTCCTCCTTGAGTGTCACCACGGGGTGATGGAGTAGTTTGTTCACGATGGATGACGCAAGCCCCTCGACCACCTCACGCTCTGTATTCGATAGATCAGGCACACGAGCAAAAAATTTCTCAAGTTCTGCGTCCTTGATCTGTTCCGCACGTTTTTTGAGCGCCACGATTGTGGGGATGGTTTCAAGCGTTTTCATCCACCCCATTATGGTAAGAACTTCTTCTTTAACAATGTCTTCTGCGGTATGCGCGGCTTTCTGTCTCTCTTCGAGATTGACCGCGACGATTTGCTCGAGGTCATCGATGTTGAACAGGTATACGTTATCGATATCTCGAACGTCGTCATCAACATCACGTGGGAC
>JAJDBL010000208.1 GCA_029261375.1 Nitrospirales bacterium | reverse complement strand
TGTTACGTCACATGTTCATTCTTTCCATATCACACTGGAGGTTATCTATGAAGAATTTTGTGGTTGCGGCTTTTGCTGTGTTGCTCATCGGGATCAGCGGGCCGCTTAGTGAGGCGTTGGCTAGTGACGCGGTGCACCAATACCAAGTCGAACTCTTTCCTGCTCCGGAAGCGTATCGGATGGGCGGTTTCCCTCCGGGTATGACGAGGCAGTCCTTCACGGCGGCCCGTGGATCAGTGGTAATTACGCTGTTAGACGACAGGCGTACGAAGCTAGAATTTGATTTCGCAGGCCTCATTCCCAATGGGGTGTATACCATGTGGAACGTGTTGACTCCCAAGCCAGAGTTTGCTGATGAGCCTCTCGGACCGACTGGATATGGCAAACATGGGGTGATTGCTGATCACTCCGGGAGAGCCCATGTGGTGGTGTATTTGGACAAACGACCAGGCGTGATGTTCCTGCTCGACTATCATGCGGATGGAGAGCTTACAGGAAGAAAAGGAGTTGTAAACTTTCCTGGAGCACTGTGGGGTACGTTCCCTCAATTCTAATCATTTCTCCCTCACGAAGCGGCTTGGTGTCAGACATGCTGATGCCTAGCCACTTCGTCGCGTTCACTGATGGTTCTCCGTCGTATGATTAGAGTCCGAACGGAGTTACTCGCCGCAACAGTCTTCTCGGCCTCCAATCATCTATTTTTTTCTTAGAATCTTCTAATTCTAGGCTAAGGCTACCCTCATGTCTGAATAGTAGTGTAGTCCTTAGGCATGACCGCAAAACAATCTTTCGAGAGAAGGAGGGGGAATTATGAGTATGAAGAATGTATTACCTGCTCTTGCAATGACCGCAGCGCTTCTGGCGAGCGGTTTCTTGATGGCATCTCAGGCTTCAGCCGCGGGGCTGAGCGCTCAAGTGGCGATGCCAAAGAGCTATAAAGGCAAGCACATGCCAGCCGGTGGCTGGACCGACGCAAAGATGCTTGCGCGGGGAAAAGAAGTGTATACGGGCAAAGTCAACAAGAAAGTAAAATGTGCGAAATGCCACGGGGTGAAGGGGAAGCCGAAAGCCAAAGGTGCCCGTGATTTCCGGAAGGCAGCGAATGTTCAGAAGTTTTCCGACACCTATTGGTTTTACCGGATTTCCGAGGGCGTCCCGAAAACCTTGATGAAGGGGTGGAAGGGAAAGATTTCGGAGGACGACATTTGGGCGGTGATGGCGTATGAGAACACCTTCTCCCACGGCGGCAAGGCTGCGGAGCCCGACAAGTCAAAGTGGGAGGCCCCCAAGTTTAAGTAAAACCACGATAGTTCGGTTTCTGATGTATGGGGGGATAAGGGGCCATCGCTCCTTATCCCCACCTCTTCTTAACCGTTTTCTCCTAGTTTTAACTGCAACCCTCTACACGACACGTAAGGACAGATCATGGCACGAGACTTATTTGAGATTCGCACTGAAGTTAAACGAATCTCTCGACACCTGAATATTCTCTCCGATAAAGTTTCGGGTCGTGCGGAAAAACAGGATATGGACGCCGAGCAGGTGTTCATTGCGATTGACGAGCTCCGTCATAATTTAGGTGAAGTCCAGTCGCTAGCCCTCAACCTGGTCGAAGGCGGGAATCCAGAAGCCGATCCAGATCTTGCAAGGAAGAATTTGCGAGCGCAGTTTCGCGAGGTTGGTCTACTTGTCGATGTGGTTCGCCGTCGTGGTGCCTCAACATCGCGGTTGGTCAATGATATCTTGACGGCCGCGTCCGAGATCGCTGACCATTCTGATCATCTCGCCGCGATGGACAGAGATCTCGACCAACTCGGGCAGCGGCAGCCGGAATTGGCTGAGTATTCCAACGAGCTCACCACCGCACCACCTCCCCATCCTATGGATATGGCCGATGAAGAGGGCGACGCTCAGGAAGTTTGATATCCCCAATATTATTTCACTCCACGGCCGCTGTCTCGTCGTCATGTCCCACAATATGAAACCCTTCGTGTTTCTGTTTGCGCTGCTCTTGTTGTCGGCATCGTCCGTGGGCGCCGGTCTTTTCCACAACCCCTGGGTTCTTATCCCCTCTGGGGAGTTTGTCATGGGCAGTAGTGCTGAGGACATCGCCAGTGGCGCTGTGTTATGCGAGACGGTCTGCACGGCCAAGACCGGTGACCTAATGGGCGACGTTGAAGCATTGCGGTTGTGCCGCGGGCAGTGTAAACCAGCGATGTATGGCAATGAGACGCCGGTGAAACAGGTGTTTCTCGATGCGTACGAGATCAGTCAATTCCTGGTCACGAATGCCGAATATCTCCGTTTTGTTCGTGCCACCAGTCGTCCCGCGCCCCGTAATGAATCGAGGGCCACGTATACACTCTGGAAAGGTGACACGGTTCCAGACGCAATCGTGAGCCATCCGGTCATCAACGTTTCTTGGTATGACGCGCGGGCATATTGTCGTTGGGCTGGTGCAAGATTACCCACCGAAGCCGAATGGGAGAAAGCAGCACGGGGGCCTGATGGGTTACGGTATCCCTGGGGCAACGAGCTCCCCACGACGTCCCATGCTAATTTCGGGCGACCTTGGAGTGGCGCAGGAACACTGACTCCGGTTGGCCATTTTGAGAAAGGGAAAAGTCCGTATGGGATCTACGACATGGCAGGAAATGTCTGGCAGTGGACCAATGACTGGTATGCGGAACACTACTACGACGCTAGCCCAACCAAGAACCCAATGGGCCCAAAACGAGGTCGCAACAAGACCGTTCGCGGCGGGTCATGGATTAATATCCCCGCTGTGATTCATTCCGCGTCACGCGTGGGCTATGATCCGCTTAACCGCATCTATGATATAGGGATTCGGTGTGCCAAGGACGCCGAAGAATAGACATCGTTCGCTGAGTAGCGACGCCAACTCACCAACAGACGGAGGAAGACGCAATGATACGAACAATCCTGACACTCGCAATCTTGAGTTTCGCCGCGCATGTGTCCGCCGCAGACGATCCTAGTATCAAGGGCGAAAAGCGCACGTCCATCCAAGCGGCGATGAATGAGCACATTAAGGAGAACTCTGTTGACGGTCGTTATGTCATTTACGATCCCATTGACGATAAAGTCCTGAAGCTGAAGCTCGACGACCTGCACGATGGAATTGTGCAAAAGTCAGATTACTACGTCAGCTGTGCCGATTTTACGTCTCAGGCCGGCACGTATTATGACCTTGATTTCATGGTCGTTGAGAAGGATGGCGCGTATAAGGCTCTCCAAGGTTTTGTACATAAGGTGGGCAAGAACAAGCGGAAGTATCACTTGGAAAACACGCCCGACAATGG
>JAJDBL010000207.1 GCA_029261375.1 Nitrospirales bacterium | reverse complement strand
ACGATGGGTCGCAGGAAGCGAGCGACTGGGTGTCGCAGCCGAGGAGCACCGTCATCGGTACGTGTATAGTGACGCGCCCTGGGATTGGGACACCGCGTGCGAACTCCGAGAGCGCCAAAAACGCGAACTCGTTGCGCCGGGAACATTCAATGTCAAGATTAGCGAAGGTGGCCTTATCGACATCGAATATGCGGTCCAGTATCTCCAGATCGTCCATGGTCCAGCCTATAAAGAGTTACGAACTCCATCCACGCAATCAGCGCTTGAGGTGCTTGGCCGATTGGGAACCATTTCACGGACTGATGAACGTGATGTTCGAACCGCGTACTTGTTTTTACGTTCCCTGAGTGATGCGCTGAGAATCGTTCGAGGGAATGCCAAGGATCTTATTCTTCCTGATCGTGAGACGGAAGCATTCACCTTTCTGGCACGACGCCTGGGACATCTCGATACCGCCTGGGAACAGGCCTCCGAGAATCTTGAACACGAAATTGACGGGCACCGACAAGTCGCGCGTAACTTCTTTATCCACACCATCGAACAGAGGGGGCAGACTGATGGAGAACAATAACAACACTGCTGTGATAGAACCTGAAAACACGACTGAGAACGGCCAGCCGCCCGAAGGGGATGTGAGTCCGGAACGCATTGCTCATATTGCCAAGGATGTAAGCACCAAGATTGACAAGACGATCTCCCAGATTCAAACCATCAACATGCAAACGCACATTCTTGCGGTCAACGCAAGAATTGAGGCTGCGCGTGCGGGTGATGCTGGTCGAGGCTTTGAGGTGGTCGCTGCCGAAATGGGGGGACTGTCTCGCCGCACATGTACCGTATCAGATGACATGGCCAATGAGACTCGAACCGCCTTTTCAGAGTTGAGGAGTATTAGTGAGAGCCTCAGCACAAACGTCAGAGGCACTCGCCTCAGTGATCTGGCCTTAACCAACATCGACCTGATCGATCGAAATCTGTTCGAACGTACATGTGATGTTCGATGGTGGGCATCAGACAGCAGTGTTGTTCAGGCCTTAACCGAGGAGTCAAATGAGGCGCGAGCAATCGCGTCTGCGCGTTTAGGGCAGATTCTCGACTCATACACGGTGTATTACGACATTGTGCTCTGTGATCGCGATGGACGGGTTGTCGCGAGGGGACGCGAACGCGAGTATGGCAGGGCAACGGCCTCACAACATGACACGCGATGGTTTCAGTCTGCGATGCAGACTCGGACAGGTGAGGAATACGGTTTTCAAACCGTTCATCGGAATCAATTAGTGAACAACAGCCCGGTATTGGTCTATTCCGCAGCCGTCAGAAAAGGTGGGACGGTCGACGGCCAGATTATCGGTGCACTAGGGATTATCTTTAACTGGGAAGGGCTAGCACAGCACATTGCGCATAACACCCCACTTTCAGCAAACGGTAGAGCCGCCAGCCGGGTGTGTATTTTTCAAGCCGATGGGCTCATTATTGCGGACTCAAACGACCGGTTTCTGGAAGAAAAGATTACGTTTGCCTCGCTTCCCACCATCATCTCAAAGAAAAATGGGTACCACATTGAGACGTTCCATGGGTCACAATATTGCCTCGGGTACGCGTTTTCTCCAGGATACGAAACCTACAGTACGGGGTGGCATTCGCTCATCTCCCAACGGCTCTAGCCCGGATATTCAAAAACGGCCGCCTACGGCCTTCTCGTTTCGCAGATCGGCTCAACATACCGGCGTACGATTCGCCTCACAGCTCCCTGCGGCCTCCCCTTCGACGGAACTCAGGGCAGACCTGGAAAACACTTTTTGAGCATCAGGCATCTTCCCATCTACTTACGGATCTAACTTTTCACTAAGACACCGTTTCCTCGTCATTCCGCGCTTGGATGGAAATCCATGTTTTCGAAGCGTGATGACTCCCTTCGTACGCCGGGATTACAGACGACGGAGATTGGTTCGATCACTCAAGCAAATACTAGCTAGACAGTCCTTGGACAAGCGGAGGGCACATCGGTGGGACCATGGAACGTCGTGTGATCGTAGAGGTTGAGACACAGAAGCGGAGTGAGTTGACACTCAATCAGAGCCACAACTATACTCTCGCGCCGAACAGGATGTTCACAAAGGCCGCGCAGTCCTGCCGCGAATTCCGTCGAAGGGAAGGCGGAACTAAGTGACAGAGCCAAATCGTACTCTTGTACGTTGACGCGATCAGCGAAGCGAGAACGCTGCTGGAGCGCTTGATCACTAGCCTGTATGCCGAAGTGGTGGAATGGTAGACACGCACGTTTGAGGGGCGTGTGGGGAAACCCGTGCGGGTTCAAATCCCGCCTTCGGCACCAATTTTATTCCCTTTTACACCCACACGAGTAAAAACAACAGGGCCCGCTGAGTATCTCAGCGAGCCCTTTCTGTAGGAACGTACCGTGTTACTTAGGGGGTGTAATTTAGTACATTCCGTCCATTCCGCCCATTCCACCCATTCCGCCGCCGCCGCCATGAGGCATCGGCGCTGGCTTTTCTTTCTCCGGAACCTCTGTGACCAACACTTCGGTGGTCAACATCAAGCCAGAGACACTTGCCGCGTTTTGAACCGCGCTTCGAACGACCTTGGTCGGGTCGATAATACCCGCCTTGATCATGTCGACATAATCTTCTGACTTGCCTGCGTCAAAGCCGATATTGCCTTTTTCCTCTTTGACGCGGGCGACGACGACCGACC
>JAJDBL010000206.1 GCA_029261375.1 Nitrospirales bacterium | reverse complement strand
CCGTGGTGTCAGACTGGAAGGAACTGGCGACCGTGAAAGCGTTGAAATTCAAATGAGGAGGCCATTCATGGCACTGCGCATACTGCAAGTACTTGTCATAGTGGGTTTCATCACGAGCATCGGATGCGCAGGACACGATGTTCCATGGGGTGAAGATGATCCTCGATATATGCGAGGGGACTTCGTCACTGTCGACGGGAAGAAAACATTCTATACTGATAGAGGAGATGGACCGGCTGTTGTCTTACTCCACGGTCTTCCGCTCTCGTCATGGGAATGGCGGAAATTTATCCCTGTGTTGGCGGAAAAATATCGGGTCATTACGCCGGATTTATACGGGTTCGGCTATTCTGATCGACCACGGGATGCGGACTATTCCTGGCCGGCATACGGCGAATGGCTCAACCAGTTTTTAGACGCCATCGATGTCGATCGCGCCACACTGGTCCTGACGGATATCGGAGGGCCTATCGGGTTTGAACTGCTCGCAGCGCATCCTGAAAAGGTGAGCGGGCTCGTGGTCGCGAATACCTGGTATACCGATGATGCATTTCATATGCCCTTCTTGCTCAAGTTGCTGACGTGGTCACCAACGGGATGGATGGGTGTCTATGCGACCAATCGTCCAATGGTAGGTGTCCAAACCAGGGCGCTCTTTTCGGATGATTCGAAAAGCAAGGGCGAATTTGAAGATCATGTTTGGATGAGTGTGAAAACCATTCAATCCCGCAAAACATTGCAGCAAGTCATGCGTGGGTTTCGATTTGAGCGTAAGGCTACGTACCGGAGGAGCCTTCGGGCGTTTCAGGGCCCTGCGTTGCTTGCCTGGGGAGAACAAGACCCTGCCGTTCCTCCTGAGAATCTACACTTGTTCAAACTGGTATTGCCGCAGGCTGAAATCGAGCGGTATCCCGATTCAGGCCATTTTCTTGCACAGGAGCAACCCGACGAATTCTCAGCGAGGATTCTTCAATTCCTTGATAAACATAGAGCAAGACTCTAAGGACAGACGACACTGGTTGTGTGGATGAATGGTTTGATCGGTCCCCACGAGGTCAGCCATCCCGGCGGCCGCCGGTGTCCCGTATCTGTCATTTCGACCAACGGGAGAAATCTTGGCGCGGGAGGATCAACTTCGTACGGAGACTGATGAGAAAGCGAATGGAGTCCGGTCACGCTGTCGAGATATTCAGGCGTGTGACTTGCCGTATACACCAAGATCCCTCACGGGAGCCTGCCCTGAGCGAATTCGAACGGGCTCGGCATGACAAGATTGGGTCGGAGATGAGGCGCGGAATGCGTTGCGGGAGTGACAACGTTTGACGTGTTTAGGAACCGCTGTCTTGATTCGGAATCAAGAGTCGCTCCACGATCTCCCCTTTGACGATATGACGTTCCATAATTTCTGTAACGTCTTTCTCTGAGCCTACCCAATACCACGTTCCTTCAGGATAGATGACGACCGCGGGGCCGTATGAGCAGTGATCGAGGCATCCGGCTTTGTTGGCGCGCACCTTGCCTTGGAGTCCGAGTCGGTGAACCTCCTGCTTAAAGAATTTCTGAAGCTCTACTGATCCCCCGGCGGCGCAGCACCCTCGAGGGTCTCCCTTGGGACGTTCATTGATGCACGTGAAAATGTGATGTGTGAATCGCATAGGAAAAACTCCTTTACTAGGTGGATAGACTGAAGGTAGAAGGGTTTCGTCGGAAACCAACCATCGTTCGATGATGACTGAACTGGAGATGTTTGTTGTTGCTTCTTGAACCTTGCCATGCGTTACTCTCGCCTTCAGCCTTCAGCCTTCAGCCTTCAGCCTTCAGCCTTCAGCCTTCAGCCTGATGTTCCGCCGGTCTACGGCGTTCCTGTCGGCGCCGATGCGTCCGTCCCCTCTGGTGGGACAATGTCGGAATACAGTGCGGTCAGATTCTCGATGACCATTTTTACCTCGGGGTCATCAACGCCGAGCGCAGGTTCGAGTATCGCCAACGCTTGGGTATGATGATCCGCGGCTTCACGGAAACGATTTTGAGCGGCGTATAGTCTGGCAAGGTTGTTCAGGCTTCGACCGATGTCCGGGTGTTGATCTCCGATACTGGTGACAAGAATCCCGTGCGCACGCTCATGTAGTTCAACCGCGTCGTCGAGTTTCTTCTGGCTGAGGAAAAAGTCGCCAAGATATGTAAGAGTTCGTCCGACTTCCAAACTCTCTTTTCCAAGCGCGAGTTCTTGAATAGACAGGGCGCGGCGATGATGCGCCTCAGTTTCTTCATAGTTCTTTTTACCGTAGGAGATCATGGCTAACGTGTTATGGACGTGTGCGATGTCCGCATGCTCCGCTCCAATGTCCTGCTCAGCAAGCTCAAGAGATTTCAGAGCAAGTTCTTCAGCTCCCTCAAAATCATTGGATTCCATGAGCGTAGAGGCCTCCGTCTGAAGTGTAATCCAATCGCGATCATCAGAAGTACACCCCGTAACAACAGTCATTACTGCAGCAAGTAAACATGTTCTGAAAATGAAGTGGCTCATATTCTATCGGTCCTTTTTAAATGCCTTTGCTATTGGACAGCTGGAAAGTTCGTGATTCAAGCCGGTTGTCTTGATCTACAACTCTTTTCTTTCTGCGCGATGGCAGAGACGTTGCAGGGTGTTGAGAAAGTTCATCCAGCGCGGCCGCAGCGAGGGAAGGGCCGAGGCGTACGTCTGTACGTTGAGGCGCTGACCGAAGCAAGAACAAAGCTGGTGGGCTTTCTCAGCATCCTGCTAGTGGTCGTCTTCTTTGAAGTCGATGAGGACAAACCCCAGAACAAAATCCGCGATTTCAGCCAGATCAATGGCGCCTTCCGCACCGATAATTCCAAGATGTACCGTGGTTCCAACTTCCATCGCCCCCCGCTGACGACCTCCCATGTAGGCAAGGCTAGCTCCGGCAGTAAAGGGCTCAGCTTCGGTATAAACAACGCCATAACGAGGGTTCCAAATCCCAGACTCCTTTCCGAGTCCTACCCGGAAGGTTTCGTAGCTCTCGACTCCAACCTGTAACGCTTTTGTTGCACGCACATTGATTCCGTATCCCGGCCCAAATCCGACATTGATTCTGAAAATATCGAAGATATCGAGAATCCGGTTGACTGGATAGAGAAGAACCGTAACGATCGTAGAGTGGTCAGGGCTTCGTGCCATCGCGTCATCGTCGGCGGCATGTGCCGGGCTGATGCTCGTGGTCGCTATTGAAATGAGGAAGATGCTGATCCAAAAAGTTCTTTGAAACGAAATCGACATCTAGAAGACGCCGTCGTATGGGGACGATAAGTGGCATGCATCAGGTCCAGCTTTGTAAAACAACGCGATCACGGGGATGGCGAGGTCGTTGGCAAAGCGCAACGAAGTTGATGTCGTGACCGCGGATGGAACGGCCGAAATGCCGATGGGAAGCCACTGGGCCAGCGCATCGTCCTGATTCAGCTGCAGCATCTCGGGATGCACCTCGCAGACTTCTTCTTGCAAGGTTCGAAAGACAACATCAACGGCCTGTTGTGGATTCAATCTGAGCATTGTTTTTGTAGGCGGATGATGTTTCGGAAAATCTGTAGCGACTTCAGTATGTGCGATGAGCAGTGCAGGTTCAAGGAGCACCCCGAGCTGAATCATTTTTTCTGCTTCGAAGAGTAGCGCCATTTCTGAGCGAGTCATCAGGGTCTGGCCGTAACCTTGTGCGTGTGCAATCTGATCTTCAGAGAGGTGAAGTGTTTTCCAGGACACCCCGGTGTCAATAATCGCGGGAGTCTCCGCGAAGAGCGCATGGGGTGTGCATAGGAGTATCGCGATAAGGATACCGGGGAGGGTAATGTGCCCAACAGCAGGTACCTTTTTAGGCGAGCGCGCCAAAATGGGGCCCCCATTTTTTGGCCAGTGACTGGCCAATCGGCGCCAGTTTGTCCAGTTCCTGCTGTGTAATCGGCACAAAGTCGCCAGCACGTGTGACGTTCTGGAGGAGCTCCTCGCGTGTCGACATGCCGATAATCGAGCAGGCCACCTGAGGGAGACTCAAGGCATATCGGAACGCGAGGTCAAGATGTTGTTTCGGCACGTTACGGTTACTGACTCCGGAAAAAAATGATTTGTCCTGCCCGCCGAAGACCTTCATCGCGACCAACCCAATCCTTCTCTTTGCGGCAATGGGGAGGACCCTCTCCTCAAAGTTATAGGTGTATCGGTCGACAAAATTCGTCGCGTTCATCAGAACATCAAATTCGTACTGTTGAAGCGCTGTGATAAAGCGTGCTGGACGGTTGTGGCCGGAGAGGCCGACGAACCGTGTGAGCTCCTGTGTCTTTGCCTGCATCAATGCGGGATAGACGCCTCGTCGATGAAAGACTTGTAACGGATCCATCCTGTCATGCCCTAAGCTATGGACAAACACGAGGTCAGTATGATCTGTTTGAAGTTCCTTGAGATTCCGTTCCAACAATCGTAGTGCCTTGTCCCCATTGGGTTCAAAGCATTTCGTC
>JAJDBL010000205.1 GCA_029261375.1 Nitrospirales bacterium | reverse complement strand
CGCTGCATGGAATCGTGTCTCCAGTAAAGTGTGCGCAAGTACCCGGTCAGTCTCGAGACAACACACCCACGTATAAGCATCGACACAGCATCTAGGTGAGCCGTTTTCTAATGGAAATGTCGTTCGTAGTACGGTTGTTATACGTGACGATTTCTGCCAATAGCCCAAACAATGTGAATTGAATCCCGACGAGCATGAGCAGCACACCGAGCAGCAACAGTGGTCGGGCTCCAAGCCACCACTGCCCGATCAACCAACCCACGGTAAGATAGATGTTGATGATCACGCCGACGGTCGCAAGCCCAAGCCCAAACGCTCCGAAGAGGTGAAGAGGACGACGTAAATATCGAGTGACCGCAACAACCGTGAAGAGATCGAAAAATCCCTTGAGCACACGCTCCGTTCCATATTTCGTTTCTCCATGCCGACGCGGATCATGCCCCACCGCAATTTCGGCAACGCGAAATCCTTTCCATTCCACGATGACTGGGATATAGCGGTGCAACTCCCCATGGAGACCAAGCTCGTCAATGACTTCTCCACGATATCCTTTCAATCCGCAGTTCATGTCGTGGAGACGATTGCCCGTCAAGCAACGAGTGACCGAGTTATAGATCCGGGATGCCAAGACTTTCTTGAATGAATCTTGCCGGTTCACCCGCCACCCTGAAACAAGATCAAAGCCTTCTTCCAGCTTGGCAATAATTGTCGGGATATCTTCGGGTAAATCCTGTAGATCACCATCCATGGTAATGACCAAATGACCCGTCAGTTCATGAAAACCAACTGCGAGGGCAGCGGCCTTTCCCTGCGGTCGACGAAGTTGTAAGGCGGTAAATCTCGTGTTGCTCTTCCGAAACTCCTCAATTACTTCAAACGATCCATCTGAACTACCGTCATCGATCACGATGACTTCATAGGAATCGGTGATATTCCCCAACACCTTCTCTAGCCGCTGGCAAAGTTCAAGAAGACTCTCGACTTCGTCGCGCACAGGGATGACGACCGAGATATCAGGCCGCTTAGGATCCATCGCGTTCTTTGCTCGAAAAAGAATCAATCATACCGCGTACTAAATCTGCCTGAGGATGATCTGGATGAAGTGCAATCACGCGCCGTAAATGGTGCAGCGCCTCCCCTCGGCCATCGGATGTACGAAAATGAAGTTGGGCAAGATTCAAGTGTGCCTCGACATATTTAGGATTCAAACCCAACACCGCTTGATAGGCTTCAATCGCCATCTGGATCTCCCCACGATCCCGATAGATGATGGCCAGGTTTTTCTGCGTCTTCCAATCATCAGGATGAAGCTCCAGCGCTTTCTCAGTATATACGGTGGCGTTCTCGATATCGTCGAGTTTAAAATAAACTGTCCCTAACTCGCGATGAGCCTTCGCATGATGAGGACGATATCGTATCACGTTCTGAAAGGCTTCTTTCGCCTCATCGAAAAATCCCTTCTGACCATACGCCCGCCCGAGTTGATACAGGGCTTCTGGTTGGCGAGGTTGTATCCGCAACGCCTCGCGGTACGAAAATATTGAATCATCAAACATCGCTTTCTGAAGATACGCGGATCCGAGATGGCGATGAACGTCTTCATCTCTGAATTCAATCGCCAGAGCGTGTTTGTAATGGACAATCGCCTGATCAATTTGCTCACGCTTCATATACACGGTCCCCAGATTCTCATGCGCGCGTGCACTCAAGGGTGCCGTCTGAATGGTCTTGGTCCACAGCGTAAGGTCATCCTGCCAGTCCCCATTCCGAACCACTGTTCGAGTCGTAAACAGGACAATGATAACGCCAAAGCCGGCAATCGCAGATCGCCACGCTGTGGGCGACGTCAAAAATCGTTCCGCTAACAATGCGGCAACCAAACAAAAGCCAAATGACGGGAGATACAAATAGTGTTCCGCCATCGGCTCGTGATGCGGGATAATCTGACTCACGGGAAGCAGAGTGACAAAAAACCAGACACCGCCGAACGCAACCATTCTGTTCGTCTGCAACGCGTTCCACAGACCGAACAGTATTGCCGCAAGCATAGCCACCGCGAACCACGCCATGGGGTCTGTCGAAGACACCGTCAGCGGATAGGCTCGGTACGAATAGTCCGCGTTGAGCGTGACGGGAAAGATAAGTTGTTTGATATAGACGACAATGATCCTACACACAGTGAGGAAGTGCAGGAGAGGACTGCCTCCGAAAAGGCCCTCCATGCGACTCGGGTTGTATACGAAAACCTTTTCCATGAAAAATATCCCCGCGACCACAAACAACGGCGCATAGAGATACCAGTAGGTCGTCACGATAGGCCAGAACGACGAACACATGGAACGAAACAGATTCACAGGTTGGTCCGTTACCGGCGGAAGCCGCCGCTGGATATCGTAGTAGAGCAACATCGCGGGCAAGGTAATCGCCATTTCCTTGGAGTAAAACCCAAGAATGAACGACATCCCAACGAGTCCGAGGTACCATCTCTGATTACGATCTCGATAGAGAAGGAACAGATAAAATCCCAGGAGGTAAAATAGGGTCGAAAGCACATCGCGACGTCCGGAGATATACGTAACCGCGTCTGTTTGTATCGGATGGACCGCGAAGAGTGCGGCGGCCATCAGGGCAACACGCGGATTCCCTAACAGTCGTCGGACGATGAGATACACCAAGCCAACGGTGATCAAGTGATACAGGACATTTGAGAAATGATACCCGCGCGGATCAAGACCAAAGAAATGGTGATCGATGGCGTAGGACACAAATCGAATGGGGCGATACCGCATGGGGTGCTCGCCAATTCCCATGATCCGAGGAATATTGTCAAGACTTTGAATGACCTTTTGCTTCACGACGAGATCATAGTCGTCAAAGACGAACTCATTATCCAACGTGTTGGCATAGGCGAGAATCACGAGGGCGCTAAGAAGCATCAACGCAACCATGGGTCGCACGATCATCGCAGGCGCAGGTACGAAATCAGGGCGGTGAGGAGAGGCGGGAATAGGGTCGGATGGTTTCGGTTTCTTTCCCATGAGAACGCACACTATCTTACAATAGACATCGTCTGATCAAAGAAGCCCATCGATGATCGTGCGTCACGATGAGCCAATGGACAGTTTTGTAAGAGCCCGATCACGGGAACTGAGGGCACGGAACTGTGGGATGTTCCACCACCATTTACGCGAACAATCTTGTTACGATACCATGCGAATTCAGTCACGACCACTGTCCGAGACGTGACATGGAACCGATGCGTGAACACCCGCGGACATCGGCCTTCCGATGATGACATGCATACGTTTCGAGCGTACGCGATACGCGCCGCGTCATCTGGAACGCAGTCCCACACTTACACGAAAGGACGCCAACATCGTGATCATGAAATCCCTCTGGATTACCTGTGTCGTAATGATCCTGACATCGACGAGTGGGTTTGCCAAAACCATTGTGAACGTTCCCCTCAGGCCTGATCGACCCATCGCGTTCATCGACGTCCACGTGATCCCTATGGATACCAAACGTGTGCTGCCTTCACAGACCGTCATCGTGGAGAAAGGGAGAATCGCCCAGATCGGGCCGTCGAAAACGATCACGGTTCCTGAGGGAATACGCACGATCAAAGGGAGCGGGAAGTTTCTTATGCCCGGGTTGGCGGACATGCATGTTCACCTTCAACATCCCGCCCACCTGACGCTCTATATTGCCAACGGCGTCACGACGATCCGGAACATGTCCGGATCCAAACGTGAACTTCTGTGGCGTCGCCATATTAACGGCGGAAGTTTGCTCGGACCAACGATCTATACGGCCGGACCAATACTTGACGGTCCGGGAAGCGATGTGAGGGCGGGGCATGCCAGACAGGTCATCCATGCGACCGCCGGAACATCAGCATCGCTCGTTCGCGCACAGAAGGATGCGAGATACAACTTCATTAAGGTGCACGATCGAATAACAGCCGATGCATACAGCACCATCGTGTCTGCTGCAAAGACACACAACATTCCCGTCGTCGGCCACGTCCCCTGGGCAGTCGGGTTGAACGGAGCCCTCAACGCCGGGCAGTCGTCAATCGAGCATCTGTCGGGCTATGTGGAGTCGATACAGCGCTCGGATGCTCCCAATGCCATGCACACGACCTGGTGGCATGGCATGCAAGCATTCAA
>JAJDBL010000204.1 GCA_029261375.1 Nitrospirales bacterium | reverse complement strand
CGACGACTGTGTCCAGCACAGATTCTGTCTGATGATATCGTCCGCGATGGCCTCAGCGGTATGATAGGCATCGATGTCCTTCCACACGATACTCGAATCCTTACGAAACCAGGTCAACTGACGCTTCGCGTATCGTCGCGTATCACGCTTCAATCGCTGAACCCCTTCGGCGACAGTCTCTTCCCCACGTACACACCCCATCAGCTGTCGATACCCCAACCCGGTCATCGCGGGAAGGTCGATGGCATACTGATGCGAGAGAAGTCCTCGAACTTCATCAAGGAGGCCCGCGTTGATTTGACGATCAATACGGTCTTCAATGCGCCGATACAACACCGCACGATTACGCGTCAGGCCAAGGATCGTCGCATCCAGTATCCGATCTCGAAATCCGTGTGCGTGATGGATTGCCGAAAGCGGCTGCTGACACACATGAAGAACCTCAAGAGCACGAATGATTTTCGCCCCATCCCTCGGATGAAGCCGTGCTGCAGTCAACGGATCGTGCGTTGCCAAACGTCGATACAGCGTTCCCTCCTGGGCCTGCTCGAGCCGTGTCATCTCTTCACGAAACTCCCAGTCTGGCTGTGGCCCATCCCAGAGTCCATACACCAGCGCCTTCACATATAAGCCTGTCCCTCCGACGACGAGAGGGAGCTTTCCCCGTCCCTGAATCTGCGTGATCTGTTCCATGGCCAATCGACGATACTCACCAACGCTAAATCGTTGATCAGGATCGACAATATCGATGAGATGATGCGGAATACCTTCGCGTTCCTCGAGACTGAGCTTACACGTGGCAATATCCATCCCACGAAACACTTGACGAGAGTCGGCATTGATAATCTCAGCATCAAGGCGATGGGCGAGCGCCACCGCAACATCACTTTTCCCCACCGCGGTTGGGCCGACCAGACATAACACTGGTTGGCCCTCGTCATTCATACGACTGCCTCACTAAGCTCTCCTAAAGATGCGGTCAAGCTCGGCAATCGATAATTGCATGACCACACGTCGGCCATGCGGGCAGGTCGTTGGCATCCCTGCCCCAACCCAGTCTTCCACCAAATGTTTCATTTCGTCAGCGGGCAACGTCTGGTTCGCTTTCACCGCGCCATGGCATGCCATCGTCGCGAGAACTTTGTGCGTCTTCTTCTCCACCGAAACAGAAGAATCTTCTGCCGTATCAAAAACGCCTTCCGCGATCTCTTCCGCGATCTCGCTCAGAAGCGCGTACACATCCGTGTGCGCCAAAAACGACGGCACGGCACGAATGCGAAAAGCATGAACGCCGAAACGCTCAATTTCCAATCCCAGCGCACGCAACTCAGCACAATGCTCGTTAATCAACTCAGCATGTGACGCCTGCAGCTCGATCACGGGAGCAAACAACAAGCCCTGGGTAGGTATTGTGTTCGTTTTCGTTTGCTGAACGAGGCGATCGAAAAGAACGCGTTCGTGTGCCGTATGCTGGTCAATGACCTTGAGTCCATGCCAGTCGTCAAGATCGACGTTCGCAACAATATACGTCTGGTTGAGTTGGCCCAACGGCCGAACGTCACATGCGTTGATCCCAAGTCGAGGCACTACGCCGTGATGATCATGCGGACGCTCCTCTGCCACCATGGGAAGGTCGATCTCGGATACGGTCTCACCGTTGGAGACATGCAGCGTTCCTTGCGCAGAGAGGGGACTCACCATTCCACGATCGGTCGATGGGCCCCAGCCATATTGTGGTGCAAACGACACGGCAGCACCCTGCGCAGAAGACGCCGCCTGATCGCGTCCAGCAAGGGACCCAAGACCATGTTTGATGGTAAGAAAGATCGCTCGATGAATCGCCTCTCGATCGAGAAAACGCACTTCTCGCTTGGTCGGATGCACATTCACATCAACACGCTTTGGATCAAGATCAAGCGTCAACACGAAGGTAGGATGGCGGTCTTTGGGAATCCTCATGCGATACGCCTCATAGACCGCATGTACAATCATCTGGCTTTTGACCCATCGACCGTTCAAGATCATCTCTTGTGGAGTGCGTGATGACGTGACCTGTTCAGGTTTGGCTAAGAGGCCCCAGATGGACATCCCTTCGGCATCGCTCGACAACTCGAGACATCGGTCGATGAAGGATGCACCATAGACCTGCAACACTCGCTCACGCATGGACGGCCGAGCGGGAAAGTCCGAGATACCCTTCCCATTATGGGTCAGCGTGACGTGGACGGCCGGCGCACCCAGCGCGAGATTCTGGACGACACGAGATATATGCGAAAACTCAGTCGTGGACGTTTTGAGAAACTTGTTTCTCACGGGAATCTTTGAAAAGAGATCGGCCGCTTCGATGATGGTCCCGGGACTCAACGCCACATCCTCAAGGACCCCAGGCAAGCCGTTGGTGAGCGTGAGTTCTGCGCCCGTGGTGCGGCCAAGACACATTGTCTTCACTTTTACGCTCGACACGGCAGCAATACTCGGGAGCGCCTCTCCACGAAAACCCATCGTACGAATCTGCATCAAATCATCAGCCGTACGCAACTTGCTCGTGGCGTGACGCTCAAAAGCAAGACGGAGATCTTCCGGTGGAATCCCAAGCCCATTGTCAGAGACACGGATCATTTGTTTCCCGCCATCCAAGATATCAACGGTAATTACCGTGCTTCCGGCATCGATAGAGTTCTCAACCAATTCTTTGACAATTGAAGCTGGTCGCTCGATCAGCTCGCCAGCGGCAATCTGGCTGATCGCGTCCTCACTGAGCACACGAATGGTTGATGTCGCCGCTGCGTGCATACGAATCTACTGACTGACCTCCGGCAACCGTTTCCGCGCCAACTTTGCCTCTTTGGATTTCGGATAATTATCAATCAAACGGAGCAGCACGGACCGTGCCTTGTCCTTGTCGCCAGTGGCGATATAGAGCGAGGACAGCTTCAGGAGCCCGATGGCATTATTGGCATGGTGAGGAAATTGCGCCGCCATTTTTTCGTACGCCGCGATCGCCCCGATACAATCTTTTTTCCTGAAGTATGCAGTCGCGGTAAAATATTGGGCATCTGCAACCCAAGAGGCATCGGGATGTCGCTGCCGGGCTGCCTCAAACCCCTTGATCGCACTATCATATTCACCCGCCTGGTAGTCCTGATATGCAGCGGTAAGCACGTCACGGGGAGATGGTTCCGTTGTGGCATCCGCAGACGACAGTGACGGGATGTCCGGCTCTAGACCCACGAGGCCGGGTGGGACACACGGCGAGACATCGGTGTTCGAATCGGTTTCATTGACGGCCTTTTTCAAGGGTGCTTGCTTCTGAGCCACCGCGCCGCTCGAACGTGGATTGAGTGCAGCATGTTGTTGCAGACCATCAAGCTGC
>JAJDBL010000203.1 GCA_029261375.1 Nitrospirales bacterium | reverse complement strand
GTCTCGAGAACGGACAGAGGGACTGTCAGCCATTCGGGCCATCGTCAAGAAAGAGGTGCCCTTCGAAACGGCGATCATCAATGAACTCGCTTACGCGCAGGTGATGATGGAAGGGGCGACAACTCGAACAATGCACATTGAAGCGTATAACCAGTCTGAACTGCCACGCGTGAGTTTGCCGGTGCTTATGTACAACAGCAAGCGCCTCAATGCGCATCCGACGCTCGGTGGGATGACGGAAGACCTCAATGTGCTCGCGAGCCGAATTGACAGTGCACGTTTCGACTACAACCACGCGGTGCGGGGATACAATGCGCATCTTCTGACGTTTCCCACAAGCCTGAATGCGTTGGTATTTAGGATTGAGCCCCTTCCGCTGTTTCTGTTGCGGGGAGAGTGAACCGTCCTGTCATTTCGACCAACGGGAGAAATCATGGCGTGCGTGGCACAATCGTTCAATTTGCGTTGGACGACAACCTGACCAGGCCACTGGCTTTGTCATGTAACGGAGTGCGCATGAGTTAGTTGCTCGCGCCAAGATCCCTCACGTGCGTTCGGGATGACAAAGAGAGCGAATGCATTGCAACGACGATTGTTGACTGTGAGTTGAGGCCGGGTTAGCTTTTTCAGCCTTCAGCCTTCAGCCTTCAGCCTTCAGCCTTCAGCCTTCAGCCTTCAGCCTTCAGCCTTCAGCCTTTTACGCTTTAATCTTCTTCACAAATGTTTTGAATACCTGTCTCGTGCCGTCATCTTCTTCTTCAAGGCCAACAAACTCTTGACCTGTCGTTTCGCACCACGCGGGCATATCCTGTTTAATCCCTTCGTCGTCTGACAACACCTCGAGAACTTTGCCAATCTCCATCTGTTTAAATCGCTTTGAGGTCATGATGATCGGCATTGGGCAAAACATGCCGAGCGTGTCGAGCTGTTCGTCAGATTCAAATGATGTGCTCATTGAGGATTCCTCTCTGTTATTCTTGGCTTGACCTGGAATCCAGGGGTTAGGAACTGGATTCCCGTTTTCACGGGAATGACGGCTTGTTTATTGATGTAAAGGAGTGTTCGCGACAAATGGTCTAGATAAATAAGTTGACGCTTCCGTTCTTGGCTTCGGCCAAGTACGTTGCGACGCCAGCGTACTGATCGACGCTGTCAATCAACGTGTCTTTGGTGACGCCCAAGAGACCCATTGTGGTGGTGCAGGCGATATACCGAACCCCGAGGTCTTCGGCTATCTCCATCAATTCCGGAATGCCTGGCATTTTGTTTTGCTTCATGACCTTCTTCATCATTGATGTGCCGACACCCATAAAATGGAACTTCGACAGCGGAAGGGTTTCGGCCCCCCCACGGTTCAGCAGCCCAAACAAACGACGCAACCAGTCTTTGGCGCTTGATTTTTCACCTTTGCGACGCAACATATTCAAGCCCCAGAAGGTGAAGAACATCGTCACTTTCATGCCCATCGACGCGGCTCCCGTGGCTATGATAAATGCGGCCATCGCCTTATCCATATCGCCGCTCAAGACGACAATGGTGACACTGTCTGTTTTGGTCTCTTGTAGGCCGTTGAGGACGGCTTCTGGTGCGAGTTCCGGAGTCATCACTGTGGTCATATCATCACCTCTTCTGCTTATGCCGTCTCTGCTGCTACGAGGTTACAACTGTTTCTATGCGCTGAATTATACGCCTGCGGCAGGGTTAATCATCAAGGATAGGCGTGCGGTTTTCGGGTTGTCAAGCATGCGGCTTGGCCGGATGTCCAGAACGGCCGCCAGTAGTATTCTGGGTTCGCAGTGGTGTTGCACGTAGGTCCTGAACGCTTCGGGCTGCACGGTTGCTGCGGTTGTTCCCTCGAGAAACGCAGAACACGCTTTGAACATCCTGTCATGCACTCTCTCCATGTTGGGGTTGTCATGAACCAGTTGCCAGGCTGACATCGGCGGCTTCTTCGATACCGTCCGAGAGGGATCGTATATGTTCAGCGGTTTCTTGATGTGAACGGTGATCATTGTTAGTGTGCTGTGGCCTACAACGATATGAGAGGGCCATATGGAATCACTTGACGATTATAAGAGTGTCGCGCTCCAGGCTGCGCGGGAAGCTGGGCAGATCCTGTTGGACTGGATGGAAAAGGGATTTACGGTTGAGTTCAAGGGGGTCATGGATTTGGTCACGAACGCAGACCATGCCTCCGAGGAGGCGATCGTGAAACGGATCTCATCAGCGTTTCCTGAGCACCAGATACTCGCGGAGGAAAGCGGTGCATCATCCGGTCCATCTTCACGTTATAAATGGGTCGTCGATCCGCTTGATGGGACTACGAATTTCACCCACCGATATGCGGCGTTCTGCGTGTCCATTGGTCTGGAAATTGATGGCGTGATAGGGATGGGGGTGGTCTACGATCCTGTCCGGAAAGAATTGTTTGTGGCGGAGCGAGGCAAAGGCGCGGAGTGTAACGGTACCCCTCTTTCCGTCTCTCAGGCTCCCACTCTGAACCATGCCTTGCTGTCTACTGGCTTTTCCTACGATGTGCGTCAGGACAAGTCGGAGAACAACTTCGAATTCTTCCGTCGGTTCGTCGTGCGCGCGCAGGGCGTTCGGCGAACGGGTTCAGCAGCCATTGATCTCTGTTACGTTGCCAGCGGACGGTTCGATGGATTCTGGGAGATGAAGTTGAAACCTTGGGATGTTGCCGCAGGGAGTTTGATCGTGATCGAGGCAGGTGGGGCGATTACTGACTTTTCCGGAAAACCATTTTCGATCTACGGAGACGAGCTCGTTGCCAGTAATGGGTGTATTCAGGAAGAGATGGTCTCTGTCTTTTTCGATCAATGACGTGTGGTTAGGGAAACTGGAACGGAACCGGGACAAAACTCACGATAAAGATCCCCACCGCGAGCCATCCGATCAGCGTTCGCCTTCGGTCCAGCGGAATGTAGTGATCGAGCACTGGCGGATGGCGTAACCCAAACAATAGCGGTAGGAACGCCCAGACCAGCCAGCCTGGCCAGCCTGGTGAACCAGGCATTTCCTGGAGCCACGGTATACGGTCGCTCAGGACCCCTAGTGTTCCCAGGTAGAGCAAAATTGGAGTGACGATGATGGCCGAAATTCTCGGCTGACGTCGTCCGTACATCGCATAGGCAACGTGGCCACCATCGAGTTGACCGATGGGGATCAGGTTCAACGCCGTGATGAAAAACCCTACCCAGCCTGCAAACGCGATCGGGTGGAGGACGATATCGTAGTCGTCTGGGATATCGCCGATCACCATCAGAGTGAGGAATTCAAACAGCATCGGCGTTCCGAGGTTAATGCCCACAATGCCGTCCTTCGACACGACTTCGGAATAGTGTAGGCCGACGACAACCGCACCGATTGCAAAGATAAATCCTACGATTGGTCCTGAGACGCCAACGTCAAACAGCGCGTGCTTTCGTAGTATTGGTCCTTTCATACGGATCACGGCCCCAAACGTTCCAATAAACACTGGCGGTCCTGGAATGAATAGCGGGAGGGTTGCTGGAACACCGTGTATTCGCGCCGCAACGTAATGTCCCATCTCGTGTGTTCCAAGAATGAGGAGGAGGCTGAACGAGAAAGGGATTCCTTCGAGGAGATAGGCTGGGTTTTGTGTTGGGTCATACCCGGCCATGCCAGCGCCTGCCCAGAGTGTGGTCACGACAGTGAGAACGAAAAGGCTCGCTGGGAATGCAAGCTCATGATACGTAGAACAGACTCGATTCCAGGTAGTGCTCATGTCATACGTGTTGGCTGTTCACGAATGGGTTGTGTTGCTGTTCCTCTCCCACCGTGGTGGCTGGCCCATGTCCTGGAAGTAAAACCACCGCGTCGGCTCTTTGTAGTACCCGCTCTTGCACCGACTGCAAATGAATAGAGTAGAGCGTTGGCGGACATGACCGGCCTATTGAACCAGCGAAGAGCGTATCTCCCACGAAACACAGTGGGCCAGTGGAATAGCAGAGTCCCCCTGGAGTATGGCCGGGTGTGGAAATGAACTGGAGGTCAATTGATCCCACCTGGAGTACGTACCCGTCGAGTGCGGGTTGAATATCCATTGATGAACGGTACTTCGTCACCATGGACATGTCTCCTTGACCGATATGCACTGTCGCGGGATGCGCGGCCGCGATGGTGTCAATGCCCTCTGCATGATCGGAATGTCCGTGCGTGAGACATATCGCGTTGAGTCGAAGCCCTAACGAGTCGATACGTTGTAACATCAGATGAGGATTGTAGGCGGTGTCTATCATGACGGCGTCTTTCGTCGTTCCATCATAGAGGAGGTATCCTTTGACTTCATAGCCTCCGATCTCCCCTCGGACGGTCTCAACGGTTTCTGAGACCCAGTCGGGCGAGGCCAATGGCTGCCACGCTTCCCGTCCGATGACCTCGAGGGTGAGGGCGTCTAGTGACAGCAGTGGTGCGATCGCGTTGACGTTATCAGAACTTGGGGGTTCCTTACATCCTTCCAGGGCGCGCAGTGTTGTCTCGGCAATCCCGGTCTTGGCTGCGACTTCTTCAACGGTTAGACCTTGGCCTTGGCGCGCCTTCTTGATAATGTCTCCGAATTCATCTTCGAGAGATGCCATCGCGTACTCCTTCACTATTCAAGATTCGATAAGATATACCATACTTGTGGTGGTGTCTCCTTTGGTTCAGACATTTGAGGAACGACGATTGAACTATTTCGTATGGGAGCGAAGGAGTTGAAGCGATGAGCATCGGAATAAACGAAGTGAGCCGTGTATGAGACGCTCTGTTTCATAGAGAAAAATAAGGAGGAGTATTATGTCGAAACAATCGTATGTTATTCGGACAACAATTGATTTGTCCTATGAGGATGCCATCCCGAAAGTCACAGAGGCTCTGAAACAAGAGGGCTTTGGGATTCTTACGCAGATTGACGTGACAGCAACACTGAAACAGAAGCTGGATAAATCGTTTAGAAAATACATGATTCTCGGTTCCTGTAACCCATCATTAGCCTACCGAGCTC
>JAJDBL010000202.1 GCA_029261375.1 Nitrospirales bacterium | reverse complement strand
GATGGGACGGAACCATTCCAGAGGGTATCTCCATCCACCACTGCGTTCCCGGCCATCGTGCCATCCACGAAGATGTCCACATCCGCGCCAACGATGCCAGTCCCTGTGACAATCGTGTCGCCGTTGATAAGTGGGCTATCCACGGTCGGAGACGCCGGGAGACATATCGTCCCAGAGACGCTGAGGCCTTGCTTGTCGTGTAACGAGCACACGGCATCCAAAAGATCATCCAACGCGTCAGCGTCTGATCCGCCAACCATTGCTTTAATGCTCGCAATCTCCGCCGCATTCGCATCAATCTGCGTTTGCAGCCCCCCAAGCGAGGGCCGTTGCGCCGAGGCGGTACTGACGATCATGAAAAGCGTGACGCTCGCCAGCATGAGGGCGATTAGAAGATGTATGGTGTGTTTGTTCTGCATGGGGTGCTCCTGTGCGGGTTGATATGCAGTGGATTCTACATTGGGCGTCTCAGTCTATCCATTCAATCTGAACGAACGGGAGACCCCTGTCAATGAGGGTGTGTCGGGGATGGATGCCACACTGATCGTTACACGCCGTTACCCATCCGTCCGTGAACGAATTCGTATGTGTGGCAAGGCCGAGGGGCAACGCAGCCCGCACTCACGAACCTATTCACCTGGGGTTTTACGGGAGGATCACGGATTGGGGAATCAGTGGAGCGCTTCGGGGTGTTGGTTCTGGGGCGTTTCTCGTCTGAGCAAAACGCGATACCCCTTCAACGGCATCCTGCAAATACGACGGTTTGGTGGAGTAGGTTTAAGTTATTGAACCGACGCATTGTTCCGTACAAAGACTTGATAGGGAAGTTGATCGAGGTAGCGCAGGGTGACGACAAAGGTGACCATAAAGGTCACAAGCGAGGCGAGGAAGTACCCGTATCCATAATACGGAAACCCTAGTGCAATGCTTATCAATGTAAAGCCTGCATTGGTGACTAAAAAGAGGAGGTGAAGAAACAGTACCGGTTTCCGTAGATCAAAGTAGGACAGCACGATAAACATAAACTGGAAGAAGATTTGAAACATGGCTCCAAGTAGGCCGAGTCGAAACATTCCTAGCTGTGTGAAGTTGATTTCCAGCGCGTCGAACAAGTAGGGCACGATAAGGATCACAGTAATGGTAATGCTTACCTGTAGCACGACGAGATTCCGTGCGCTCTGACCGAGGTCGCTCAGAATGGCTTGGTGGTTTGCTCGGATACGCGTCAGGCTGACGTGGTGATGGATGTCTTGAATGAACTTGAATTGTTTTTCGAAGAAGCTGGTTTCGACGCTGAACATGAAGAGTGCCATCGCAGGCACGGTGAAGAGATAGGCGAGGAACATGGCACTGTCATAGTCAGGATAGGCAATCATCCGATTGCCAAATGTCTCTGCCGCTGGGGCAAACCACATGATCCACTTATCAATCCAGATTGAGAAGTTCGCGACCAATCCACCGACAACAAGAATGCGATAGGTATGTACAAAACGGAGAAAACCAAACGGATTGACGATTGCATAGGGATACTCGGCGAAGATCCGCGAGATGAGGGAAAACAGGATGATGGCGAGTCCGAAGTTGAACCCGGCAAGCATGCCCGCATCATCGAAAATTGGCGCGAGCCAGATGGCCCCCAGTGACGAACAGAGGAGTCCGATAGCAAACGAGCCGGTCACAAACTTGTAGCCTTTCAATGCCGATAGAAAGATGCCCACAATCCAGAGTGACGTGATCAAAAAGAAGTTCAGCACGGCGGCGATACGGGTTCCATCGCCAAATTCGACATAGTAGAAATAGAAGAAAAGAACCAACGGAAGCTGCGTGACATACGCGATGCTCAAGCCACCAAGTAGCATTCCTGGGGCTTCTTTGACTTCTTTTTCATAGATCCTGTCACTGAGGTAGCGCGTGAGCAGGATGACGATTGGACCAGAGAAGACGAGGGAGAAGGCAAAGTTATAGATGACGACGAGTCTGAAATTATCGAGATTGGGTGTTGGTACGGCATTCGCCGTGAAGATGATAATGCTGCTTAACGATACGATCGTGAGGAGCCATGGGCCAACGGACGCGAGCGAGGCATGGGCAAAGCCATGGACGACTCCCAGCAAATTGTCTTGTTGGCTAAGCTTGCGAAGGACGAACCCAATACCTGCCATTACGCTGTGCTCACTGGGAATGGAGGCGTGTCTGGTGCGTGGCGGTAGTGATCATAGAGTGCCCGGTAGGTGCGGTCGAGATCGGTCTTCTGATAGTAGCGACGTACACGCTCTTTAATCGCCCGGCCACATTGCTCACGCCATGCATCGTCCACAAGAAGTTTTGTGAGTTCAGCGGCAGTAGCGCCGGGATTTGCTAGAGGCGTAATCGCTCCGCCAGCACCCAGAGGCGGATCCTCATTCGTTCGGCCGAGGATCATCTCCTTGCACGCCCCGACATTGGTCGCAACTGAGGGCACACCGGCAGCACCGGCTTCCAGAATGACTAGAGGCTGCGCTTCGCTAATGCTGGTCAGCGCGATAACGTGGACCTGTCCTAAATACGCTCCTAGCTGGACCTTGCCCGTAAATTCCAGGTGATCGTCCATGTTTAGAAAACTCACCAAATTCTGACATTCCTGGAAATAGTCTTCGTCCTCATCAGTGGGGCCAAGGACGAGGACGCGAAGGTTCGACACATGTGGCAGCACCATTCCACACGCTCTGATAAATGTCTTGACGTCTTTGATGGGGACGACACGGCCAATGAATGCGATGGTTGGGGGGTATTTGTCACGTTCTGACGCGATATTGACGTAGTAGGCATAATCCACGCCGTTGGGAATCACCTCCGCTTTTTCAGGGTCGGCGCCTTCCTCAATCTGGAGTTGCTGATTGCCTTCATAGAGGGTGATGATTTTTGAACAGGCTTGATAGCAGGCTCGTGAGTACGTAATGAACGTCTTGACCCAGATGTCACGCAAGGTCTGTCCAGAGCCTTCGATCTTGATGTCTTCCGAGGGAGCCTCATACAACCAATCAGCCATCGCGATTTCAATCCGTCGTTCGGTGGTGTAGATGCCATGCTCGGTGAGAAGGATGGGCCGGTGCGTTTCAAGTGAAGCGCGTGCGGCAAGCAGTCCTGCATATCCGGTGGACACCGCATGATAGACACGTGCTTCTGGCAGTGGATGGAGAAGCATGGAATAGAAACTAGCCAACGACATGCGCCACGTCCAAAAGAAGTCTAGAAATGGCATGTCTGAATCGTAGGTGTCCGCCATACGGATCAGAAGGTCCCAGGCTGCTGGGGAGTTGAGTAAGAGTTCATCCCCGACGGCATCCTGTAGCGGAGTCAAAATATCGAGAATCTGGCTGACGACAGACAGATCTCCTCCTGCTTGGAGATCTTTCAGTGGTTGATAGAGCCGATCAAGAACTTCACGACTCAGTTTTGGAGACGCACTTCCCTGCGGGAGTGTCTGGATCATCACGTTGGTGATTCCTGTGACGTTGCTTGGGACCTCGTACCGGTGACCGAGATCTGCTTTTGGGTGTTGGATAGTGAGGAGATGGAACGTGAAGTCTGTTTGAGACTGAATCAGACTGTGCGTCCAGCCTGACACGCCTCCAAGAATATAGGGATAAGTGCCTTCGAGGATAAGACACACGTCAGCCGGGGCGTTACGCTCGTGAGAAAAGATGTTTAGGACTCCGTCGTCAACGTGTTGATATGGCGAGTTGCGTTGCTTGGAAGCCAGGTGGCAAGTGCGTCTCTGACTTTCACTGGAAAGCGTGCATCGGCGACAATCATCTCATGATGGGTGTGGACGAGTTGTCGTACTTCAGCAAAGCGGCGCAATCGATACTTGCTCTCGATCAACCACAGCACGATTTTCGGAGTGATGTGCCCAGCCCGGATGCTCTCTTGAAGCCACGCCTCAGCTTCTGAATAGTCTCGGGCCCTGAGAAGACTTCTCCCGACAGAGATTCGGACCGCAAGGTCATCTGACCGAAGATCCAAATATGCGCGATAGAGGCGAATGGATTCTCGACGATTCACTTTCTCCTGTTCGCGATCGAGGATTCCTGAGAAAGCGTAATCATCAAGATGTTCCGCAAGCGCGAGTATCACATCGGGGTCGTTTGGGGTGCGCGTATAGGCTTTGGTTCGTTCCATGGTGGTGGTGGTGAAATCATGTTCAATTTTGGCTATGGCGGATGCGGCTTGAACACGTACGCCATTGTTGTCGTCCTGGAGTGCGAGGAGAAGTGAGGGAGCAAACGCTGGTTTGAAATGCAGCATGATGGTTTGAATGACGTGTTGCTTCTGATCAAAGGTGCCCCCGCTGAGTATGTCTCCGAAGGGCGGGGCCGATTGCTGGTGTCGAGGCGTGTGGTCGGATGTCCGGATGCGCTCGGCCAACTCTTCACTCGTATTCACTTCGTCCTCGGGAAAGATGGCGGCGTACCAATCTTCGAACATCGTTGCGGATTTAAACTGCGGCGTTAGGGCGAGAACGAACAATGTGCCGCCTGCACCGAATGGCCCGAGGCCGAATGTCGCAATGGCAAGCAGGAGTGGTCCTCTAAGATCGAGTGTGTTGCGGCGTGCGAGCCACACATAGCCAACGAGCGCACTGACAATGGCACAGTGACTGATGACCAGTTGGATACCAGAAAGTGAATCTCCCGCGTAGAGGAGGACAACGTAGGACTCTACAAGCAGTGCGGCTGAGGCCACGATGAGCAGGGTGAGAATCTGACCAGCTTTTCCCATCGTCACGCGATCATGTCATTGGGGCGCGACAGTTGGAGATGCCGTGTGAAGGCTTGAGCACACCTGGATTTCGTTCGCCGGAACGTCTGATTGTAATCTCTGCAGCAGTTCTTTCCCTTCCTCCGTAGCTTGCTCGAGAGGTATCGCCGAGAGTACGACGGCATATTGTGTCGGGGAGAAGCGATGTCCGAAGTATGTCGGATGTTCCGCTAAAAACATTTCAAGGATGCGTTCGAGTGTCTCTCCAATCTGGGTTATCGCCGCGATATTCATCATTGCGCTCTCGTCTGTTTTGGTAAGTTTTAGCGTGAGCGTATGGACAGGAAAATCTGCGGCTACCGAAAGATCACCGAGGAACTTGAGCCTGAATGCGAACAGTTTAGGGTTGAGGATCTTGGGTTCAGTCTTCTCTGCATGGAGCGATTGTGTCGAGATGGCGAAACTCACTGGCGTCCCTCGAGTTGGTAACATGTCCGTGAGAGTGGAAAGGATAGTTTCTCCAAGCAACGTGGCGTAGTCTCGAGATGCTCCAGGCAAAAGAACAGCATATTCGTGTGCCGTGTCATCGTAATCATCGACGGCCTCAAGAGGTTTCAATATCGTCTCTTGGAGTGTTGTGATCGCGTGCGGAATACGGTTGATTTGATCCAGCTCAAGTCGCTCGATGTTCTCGAGCCGCACGACGATCATTGAAAGATCGAACCCGATGTGGCTGGCCATATCTCTGAGCATGGCTTTTTGCTTTGCAAAACTACGTGGAGAATTCGGTGGCAAGGTGTCGCTGGCCACATGGTCGGCTTGCGCAGATTGGTAGAGCAAGGCATGGGTATAGGTGGTCGCGATCCAGTCACACAATGCGGTAAGGGTTTGTGCGCTGGTGATACTCAGATCAAGAAACTCCATCTCATCGATTTTTAACATGCCGATGACACGCTGATCGTCCTGGTTCACGAGCGGGCCGACCAACACCCCCTCTTGCCCCAATATGGGCTCGTCAGTTTCGTTGGCGATGCTGAGTACGTGTTGCTCTTTGATCACATGTTGAAACAACGGCGACGTGGGCTGGAATGTCTTGGAGAACAGATCGTCGTCGGTCCATCCATGCTGTAGGACGAGATTGAGCTGATCGTCCTGAAGGAGGAACATCGAGAACTTCTTCGCCCGCATGGTGCTATTGACGATCGTGATGACCCCTTGGAGTACTTCATCGGGATGGACCTTTTCAATCTCGCGTGCTGCCTTAAAGGTGGCGAGTGCAGTGTTTTCTTGACTGGCAACCTGAACTTCTAACTCCTGCTTGGTGTGCTGAATACGATGATAGTCTGCCGTGATTGTCTCCTCGCGGTCAGTTGAGAGGCGAAGTTGCTCACGCAGCATGTCTCGTTCCCGGATATGACGCATGCGTAATTCTCCGACGAGCACTGCCATGCAAAACCACATCAACGGTTGCTCAAGGACGGTGAAAAGATAGGAATAGATATCTTCTCCGAGCAATTGTTTTGGTAGATTCAACGTCAACAACGCCGCACTCGCAAAGGCGCTTGCGAGTAGCCCCTCGCTGGTTCCGTATTGTGCGCTGACCAGAATGATAATGAGCCAGAACGGATGTGGCGTCGCATCCCAGTAGCGTGTTCCATCTCCGAAGAGAAGATCCGCGACGAGTGCCACTAGAAGAAAGAGGGTAATTTCCAGAAGTGCAGAACGGCGAATTCCCAGAAACGTATCCGTATGTTGGCCCGCGTGACCCATTACACTCCTGATGGTGTGTCTACGGTGATGGGGATGGTCACGTGGATTGTGTGGAGGGGTTAAAACTAGTTTGGCGGATCGAGTCGCGTTGGGAACGCCTCGGCCGTCTTTTAGACTTGGATGGTCTCATGCCAATCGATGATAGTGTAGCATTCAGCGCGCAGCAAGCATTGATGAAACCGAGAGTACAGTATTGTCGTCACGTGCATCCGACATCCTTGTGCGATGATATAATGTTCGGTGAAATGCTAGGGGTGGCATCAGCAGGTAACTGTAGATGAAGACATAGCACCTGCTCGTCATTCCGGGCTTGACCCGAAATCCAGGATCCGTTTCTGGTTATCCGCTTTCGCGGGTATGACGGATTTGACGTTCTTGAAACTTCACGATGCCATCCCAAGCTAAGAACGCCCAATCTTTTACGCATGCGTTAACACACAAGAGCGAACATCACCGCAAAGGAGAATCGTGTTGTGACGAAACGAATACAGTCTCTCTTTTTTTGCATCACCCTCTGCTGTCTCGTATTCCCGGCGTTACTCATTGCCGATGACGGCAAGCTTTCGCCTGATCCCAATGGGTTTAAGGGGTATTCCTGGAATACCAAGGTTTCGCAGATTGAGGGATTAACATTGTGGGGAACGCCTGAGGAAGGCACGGAACGGAAGACGTACTACTTATCGGGAGAACCTCTTCGGATCGGAGATATCATCGTCGAGAGCATCTTGTACTCCTTTGATGCGGATGAATTTAAGCGGGTGACGATCAAATACCGTGACGGGCCAAACTACCACGCACTGGTAGCCGCGCTGACGGAGCGATTCGGAACCGGAAAAAATATGAGCCGCTCATCACATGATTATACGTGGGTTGGAGCCCAGACCCACATGATTCTGAGATACGACGATCAATTTGATATCGGTGTGTTGGTGGTCTCACAGTTAGCCTACGCACCGCGGTAATTCTTCCGAGCCGGATTAGGCAATCCTCGTCGGCGCCTTGTTTGGGTAGAGGATCAATCCTTCTACCGAACGTGTAGGAAAGACGCCCTTTGTCGCTTCGATGTACAGCTCCATCTGTACCCGATGTGTCTCAGAGGGCGAGCCTGTCTTGAAATCCACCACCACCACCCTATCCGCGAAACAAATCAGCGTGTCGATGGATCCGCGGACGATCTGTCCGTTCTGGCTTAGTGCAAATAGGACCTCGCTATAGACATTACCGGTGGCGAGAAGTGAGGCGAGTTCCGGCTGTGTGCGGAGCTGCTGATAGAATTCGACAATCTGATGGATTGCACGTTCGCGATCTTCCACCAGTTGACCCGCCATGTGTGGAAACAAGGTGTTGGCGATCTCAGGTAACCGTTCATCCATGGCCACCGCATATTCAAATAATCGGTGAACCGTTGTTCCCACCATGCTCTCGATGGAGTCGGTCCAATCTTGCGCCGTATTGTCATCCAACGACGTGTTGCTCAGGTCACTGACTGTCGTTCTCGAGACCTGAGGTGCTGGAAGGGGTGTCAGGGCAAGGATCTCTGAACGACGCGTGCTGCTACGTTGATAGGTTTTCGGGGTAGGCGACGCGCGAAGAATGCGAAATTCATGCGGCCGGCGACGTGGGTGCCATGTGGCGTGATCATCTTCCGTTTCAGCGACGCCCTGGAATACATCACGAAGGCTCTTCGGCAAGAGGTTGATGAGCGTTGTCGCGGTCTCACGAGATGTCTCGATGCATGACAGAACAAGGTACTGCTTGGCGCGAGTCAGTGCCACATACAGCAAACGCTTTTCTTCTTCGAGTGCGCGGTCAGGGCCCTTTGCGTCTGGTTTCTCTATGGCATGAACCTCAAGCGTGTCGTCTGCATACTCTGTAATTCTTGGCAGCGACGTGTCCGTTCTCAGGTGCTGATCCATATTCACCACGAACACCGCTCTAAACTCCAAACCTTTCGACGTGTGGATGGTCATGAGACTGACCCCGTCGACGGCCTCGAGTACAGCAAGAGATTCGTCGCTCGATGATGCGTGGAGTAGGTAGTCCGCGAGCCTCGCGAACGTCATGTACCCGCGATTCTGCGCCCGGCGGATGAGTTCTCGAATTTTCTTGAGGTTCTCCCATCCTTGTGCGCCCCTACGGTCAGCAAAGCACGCACTGTAGTCAGTCTCTTCGAGAATGATCGTGAGAAGATCTGAAGGAGGCACCTTGTCAACGTTTGCCAGCCATTCTCTTATCATCGGCAAGATGTGTGTCAGAATCGCCTGATCGGCGGGGGCCAGGTATGGCTGCTGATGAAGGTTCACGCGTCCGAGTGTCAACATCTGGACCAGAGGTCCGGTGAGCGCTTTTCCCTGACGTTGTCTGGCAATGAGTGCGAGTGCGGTGTCGGAGAGGCGGATAAATCGAGAACGGAGAAACTCGGCAGCACGAAGCTCTGACATTGGATTCGCGAGATATCGTATCAACGCCTGAAGATCCCGAACCTCGGGGGAATCATAGAAGCCAAGCCCCTGATATGCGTACGTCGGAACTCCGCGGTTGGATAAGGCCTCTTCATATATCTGGTAATGGGTTCGACTTCGAAATAGGACAGCGATGTCTTGTGGGCGATAGTCCTCCTCCTCGAGAAGGCGAACGATTTCATCCGCCACCGCAGCCGCGGCGGTGTTCCGATTTGCGGCAATGGCGAGGCCAAGCGCGTTGCTGGCGTCGTCGGTACCGAGGATGGGAAAGTAGTCGTGCTTTTGGTATCGAAAGGCCCAGTTCACATCATCGGTGGTTTTTGGCGTCCCCGCGAAAAGGTCGTTCAGAAACTCTAGTAGGGAAGGACACGTTCGGAAGCTCTGACGAATGGTGAGTTTTCGGCCAAAGTGTGGACGAATCTGTAAGAGATGGTCTGTGGCGGTCTGTTGGAGTTCAACGCGCGCGTCGCGCCATCCATAGATCGATTGTTTTCGATCACCGACGACAAAGATACTGGGTTCTTGAATCGCCCCTTTTCCGCGACCCTGTTCTTGATGCGTGGCGATGGCTTCTTGTACCAGTCCATATCCTTCACCCCATGACGCGATGAGGTTGCGGATGACAGACCAGTGCACATCGTTGGTATCTTGAAACTCGTCGATGAGTAGGTGGTGATATCTGGATTCCAGGCGAAAGCGACTTTGTGAGAATGCTCCACGCTGTTCAAGAAGGGATGCGGCGTGTGCCACGACATCTGAGAAGTCCAATCCACCTCGAGCGCGCTTTAGCCGCGAAAAATGTGCGGCGGCGTCCTGATAGAGCCGGGAAAGTTCTCGGACTGCATACAAGTCCACTTGTCGTCGCCAATGATGGTAGTGCTCCGCAATGGCAGGCGCGATCTCCAAGACCTGCGTGCGATGTTGTTCGTAGGCCGCGCGACTCTCAAAATCATGCCGTGAAACCAGTCGCGAGAGTTTCTTTCTGGGCTGCCCGGTTTGGGTCAGAAAATACGCAGCCACATATTCGAGATCGATTGGTCTCGCCGTCTTTGCATCCATCGCCCGTTGTATGGCCGCGGGCAATGTCGTCCACGTGTTCTGAGTCAATCTGTCATGAAGGTGATGCGCAATTTCCGCGAGCGCATCATGAAGGTTGAGATTTCTGGGAACGCGTTGCCGTACAAAACGATCGAGTAATGCCCCACGTACGACATGATTGCGAAGATGGTTGCGAGTACCTCGGCGCAATGGAGCGTCACCGAAGAGGGATGCCAGAAACGTGATATCCGGCTGACCATCGTACCGACGATGACTGAGACTCTTTTCTACGGCTTCTTCGAGAAGGCGACCTGAGTCGACGTTCTCGAGCAGGTCCATATCCGGTTCCAGGCCCGCTTCAAGAGGGAACTCCTTCAACAGACCAAGGCAGAAAGCATCCATCGTGGCGATATGCACCTCAAGCAGTTGACCTCGGACGTCCTTCCAGAGCGATCTGTTATTGCGCAGGGTGTCAACGATGCGATGTTTCATCTCCCCCGCGGCTTTGCGCGTGAAGGTAATCGCGAGAATATTTCGCGGGCGTGCACCCTCAGCGATAAGCCGAACATAACGATCGACCAATACGCGAGTCTTTCCAGTACCTGCCGATGCTTCGAGAGAAACGTTGAAGCGCGGGTCGCTGGCCTCTTCGCGTGCGAGGTGATCCGATGGAGATGCCGTGGTCGTCATAAATGGTCGGGAGAGGCGGTTAAATCTGGAGTGAAAGTGGAAACATCAAATTCTTTGCGACATGCCCCCACGTATCCACAGCTGTCGCACAATCGATCATGCGAGGGACGTGCGGGAAAGTTGCCATCAGAAATGTGTTGATAAGTCTCGACGAGGCGGAGAGCCGTGGCCTCATAGTCATCGCGGTGAACAGCCTTACGATCTCGAAGACTGAGATAGGCTGCTTCGCGTGGGTGTGCGGACAGGTCTTGGGCAAGGCACATGGCATAGAGTGGCACTTGAAGCGTGGCTTTCGTGTCTGGAGCTTTTCCGGTTTTGTAATCGTAGACATGGAGCGCACCGTCATCGTCGATATCCACACGGTCTGCGCGTCCTTTCACGTCAACGAACCATGGGGATGCGCCATCAGGGCCATGGTCGAGGCGAAGGGTGGTTCGGAATGGGTGCTCAACCAGCCGTCTGGCAATCGGTCCTCGCGTCACTTCCTCACGGAGAAGCCATTCGATGGTCCCAGGCTGTCCTAGACTCCCAAAGAGACGGGCCATCTCTCGACCCTGATAGCGTCGAGGAATTTTATCAGCGGCAATCTGTGTAAAGAGTGCGACTGCGTCATCATAGTTGTCGTCAGTAATGGCTCGAGCGTCTGGAGTGCCCGCGTCCCACTGGGTAAACCCTTCTTTCAGGATGTCGTGGACAATTCTTCCCAGTTGCAAGGGAGTGAGTCCTGGCGGTACGTCCTCTTCTTCATTGAGACGAAGTACGTATTTTGAGAAATACTTGAAGGGACACCGAAGGTATAACTCAAAGGCCGTGGCGGACACGGGCTCAAGTTCTGCGACGTGATTACTGAGAATGCCGGACACATGTTTTTGAGGCCGCATCGTCTGTGGAGTGACGAGACCAAAGCGGAGCGCTTCATGCCGTGAGGTGATCAGGGCCATCATCTCGTGTGTTGGTATGGAGTCCACGTTGGCGCCGGCGACGTCATGGATCTCTTCAAGAAACGGCGATTCTACCGTCGGGATGTCCTGTTCAAGTTGATGGCGAAACACGGCGACACGACTCCGGGAAAGACGGAGAAGCTCACGAAAAGCGTCGCGCTCACCCGCCAGTGTGTCCGCATCTGACGGCCAGCCGAAATCTTGGAGCAGCCATTGTGGATAAAAAATATTACGCTCGGTCCGTGCCGGCCATTCACCCTCATTGAGACCGACAAGAATGACTAGCTCGAACGAACCAAGCGCCGCCGATCG
>JAJDBL010000201.1 GCA_029261375.1 Nitrospirales bacterium | reverse complement strand
TCGTCTTCGCTCACTTGAAGGAACGCAACGGCATTTCCGTTGCGTTCTGTCGTTTTGACGGAGATGACTCCCTTGCCGGCACGACCTTGCGCCCTGTAATCATCTGACGAGCTGCGTTTTCCAAAACCATTCTCTGTGACGGTGAGAATGGTCGCCCTTACGCCGGGTTCAAGCGTCTGCATCCCGATGACTTCATCACCCTTCAACAAGCTGATACCCCGTACGCCACGTGCAGAACGACCGACGGATCGGACGTCTTCCTCCTTGAAGCGAATCACAAGTCCACTCTTCGTTCCCAGCATGAGATGACGATGTCCATCTGTGATTTCCGTGGCAATGAGCTTGTCGCCATCATCTAAATTGATCGCGATGATGCCGCCGCTTCTCGGGTGGCTGTAGGCTGAGAGCTCAGTCTTTTTGACGACCCCCATTCGAGTCCCCATCACTACATATAAGTCATCCCGGAACTTACTGACGGGAAGCACAGTCGTCACATGCTCGTCTTCTGACAGCGCAAGGAGATTGACGATCGCGCGGCCTTTGGTATTTCGAGCAGCCTCGGGAAGTTCATGCACCTTTAACCAATAGACCTTGCCACCGTCGGTAAAAAAGAGCAGGTAATCATGTGTTGATCCGACAAACAACGAGGAGACGAAATCTTCCTCACGGATATTCATTCCCGCACTTCCACGTCCACCTCGTCGTTGGCTGCGATAGAGGGTCGCGGGAGTTCGTTTGATATATCCCGCGTTTGAAATCGTGATGATCATGTCTTCTTGCGCGATGAGGTCTTCAATGGTCATGTCTTCGGCATGAGGAATAATTTCTGTGCGCCGAGTTTCAGGATACTGGGCTTTGACTTCTCGGAGTTCCGTACGGATGATGTCTCGTACTAAGTCCTCACTCGCGAGAACGGAGCGGAGTTGTGCAATTTTCTCCATAACTTCCCGGTACTCTTGCATCAACTTTTCTCGCTCAAGTGCCGTCAGCCGTTGCAGGCGCATATCAAGAATGGCGCTTGCCTGAATCTCGCTTAGCTCGAACTGTTGCATCAACCCGGTTCGTGCTTCTTGCGGTGACGCAGACGCCCGGATGAGCGCGATCACCGCATCAAGGTTATCCAGCGCACGGGTCAGCCCCTCAAGGATATGGGCCCGCTCGAGCGCCTTCTTGAGTTCAAAGGCGGTTCGACGAATGACCACTTCCTGTCGGTGTTTGAGGAACTCGCTGAGCATTTCTTTCAGCGTCAGGATCTTCGGCGTGTTACGCACCAACGCCAACAGGATCGTGCCAAACGATGTTTGAAGCGGCGTCATCGCATATAACTGGTTGAGGGTGATCGTCGGGATCTGCCCCTTTTTCAGATCAAGCACCACCCGAATCCCATCGCGGTCTGACTCATCACGGAGATCGGAAATGCCTTCCATCTTCTTATCGCGAATAAGGCCGGCGATCCGTTCCATCAGCTTCGATTTGTTCACCTGAAATGGAAGCTCGGTGATAACCAGTGATTCTCGATCCCTCCGCTCGTCGGTCTCGACCGTTGCGCGACCGCGAAGGACGATAATGCCTCGTCCCGTCTCATACGCTGATTTGATCCCTTGGGAGCCAAAGATCATCCCAGCCGTTGGGAAGTCTGGACCCGGAATCAGTCGCATCAGTTTTTCCACGGTGATATCCCCGTCATCCATGAGGGCCAACAGCCCATCAATGAGTTCGGAAGCGCAATGTGGAGGAATATTGGTGGCCATGCCTACCGCAATCCCTGATGAGCCGTTCATCAGAAGACATGGAGCCTTTGACGGCAACACCACTGGCTCGAGAGACGACTCGTCATACGTGGGGCGAAAATCGACTGTTTCCATGTCGATATCTGCCAACATTGCCTCTGCGAGTGGGGTGAGCCTCGCCTCGGTATAGCGCATCGCGGCTGGTGGATCGCCATCGATGGAGCCGAAATTTCCCTGACCATCGACCATCGGATAGCGCATGTTAAATGCTTGCGCCATCCGGACCTCAGAGTCATAGATCGCAGAGTCACCGTGGGGGTGATAGTTGCCCATGATCTCGCCGACAATCTTGGCCGACTTCCGATACGCGCGATTCGACGCCAATCCCATCTCGTTCATGCCGTACAGAATCCGACGATGCACCGGCTTGAGCCCATCACGTGCATCCGGCAACGCGCGACCGACGATCACACTCATCGCATAGGACATATACGATGACCGCATCTCATCTTCCAACGCTATATGGTCGAATTGTTCGTCAGATGCCATGTCTACAATCCAGAGGTGTAAACTCTATATGATGCACGTTGAGAAATGGGACTTGGTTACGAGATCGGCTGGTGGTGTAACTCCGACACACGGCGCAATTGGCAGACGTGCTCGCAGGATGTTCAGAAAGGCATCCCAGCGCGGCCACAGGGAGCGAAGAGCCGAGGCGTAAGTCTGTACGTCGAGGTCTCTGAGCGAAGCGAGAACAAAGCTGGGTGTCTTTCTGAGCATTCTGCTAAATGTCGAGTTCGGTGACTTCCGCCGCATGCGCCTGAATAAATTGACGCCGTGGTTCTACGGCATCGCCCATTAAGATGGTGAAAATCTCATCGATCCCAATGAGGTCTTCCATGGTGACTTGGATAAACCGTCGCGTCTCGGGATTCATTGTGGTTTCCCACAACTGATCGGGATTCATCTCCCCCAGTCCCTTATACCGCTGAAGCGACAAGCCTTTTTTCCCGAACGTAAGAACGGCTTCGACAAACTCCCTTGTCGACTGAAACTGTTTCTCATCATCCTTGAACCACGCTGTATACGGCGGATCACCGAGACCCAACGCTGAGGGGGAATACTTTTGAAGTTCGCGAAATTCCGCCGATCCCAGAAGTTTGTGATCGATGGTCATCTCATGCCCCCACCCGTTCTTGTAGACGTGGCCGTGTACACTAAACCCACCATGCTCTTCGTCTTGGTCGAGACGAAATGAGACCTCGGATCCTTCGTTGCCCTGCTCGCAAGCACGTTTGGCGGTTTCCATTGTTATTTCAAGCGGCGCGCGATCTTTGAGCGTGTCGCGATTCAAACCGACGAAGTTGGATATCACTCTCAGGATAATTGATGATCCCCCGCGAAGAGACATCCGATCAATGACACTTTCATACGCCATGAGTTTCTTCACAATGGCGAGGAGCGACTTTCCTTTGACCTTTGGTTTGTCCCCATTGGGCTGCAAGGTGATGTTTTCGACGGCCAAATCCAGCAAATGGGCGTTGAGCGCGGGCTCGTCCTTTAAATACCGCTCGGCATTCCCCTTCTTCACACGAAAGAGTGGTGGCTGAGCGATGTACACATATCCATTCTCAATGAGATCTGGCATCTGACGGAAAAAGAATGTCAGCAGCAACGTTCGAATATGGCTTCCATCAACATCCGCATCTGTCATGAGTATCAGTTTGTGGTATCTCACTTTGCTGACGGTGAAATCCTCGCCCACGCCTGTTCCCAACGCCGTAATAAGGTGACGAATTTCCTCACTGGAAATCATCTTATCGAATCGAGCCTTCTCTACATTGAGAATTTTCCCCTTCAGTGGGAGGATGGCCTGGAATTGCCGATTCCGTCCCTGTTTCGCGGATCCGCCGGCCGAGTCTCCCTCCACGATGTACAGTTCACTCAAGGCGGGATCACGTTCCGAGCAATCGGCCAGCTTTCCGGGTAGGGACCCGCTGTCGAGGGCCCCTTTGCGTCGAATGAGATCTTTGGCCTTGCGCGCGGCTTCTCTCGCCCGGGCTGCATTGATCGATTTGTCCACGATCTTGTTCGCGATCGCTGGATTTTCCTCAAAAAACGCACCGAGTGCCTCGTTCATCGCTGCCTCGACGATGCCCTTCACCTCGCTATTTCCTAACTTGTGCTTGGTCTGGCCTTCAAACTGAGGCTGCGTGAGCCGGACACTGATAACCGCCGTGAGCCCTTCCCGAACATCATCACCTGAGAGCGAATCAATATCTTTCTTGAATGACCCCTTCGCGGTCCCATAGGCATTGATCGTGCGGGTCAGGCCGGATTTGAATCCACTGAGATGGGTTCCGCCATCGCGAGTATTGATATTATTCGCGAACGACATGATGTTGTCTTTAAACCCATCGTTATACTGCAGCGCGACTTCGATCCACATCTCACCCTTTTCACGAGTCACGTAGATCGGCTTATGGAGCGGGGTCTTATTCTCATTGAGATGTTGGACAAACGTGACAATTCCACCTTTGTATTTGAAGAGATGTTCCTTGTCATGACGCTCGTCACGTATCGCAATTTCAATCCCCTGGTTAAGAAACGCCAGTTCGCGAAGGCGCTGAGAGAGCGTATCGAAATTCGATTCGATGGTCTCGAAAATCTTCGCGTCGGGGAGAAAGGTGATGGTCGTTCCTCGCCGTTTTGTCTTACCCGTGACTTTCAGCGGCTCGTCGGGAATACCTCGCTGGTATCGTTGCTCGAGCACCTTGCCGTCTTGTCGAATTTCCAGCTCGAGCCATTCTGACAACGCGTTGACCACTGAGATTCCTACCCCATGCAGACCGCCAGAAACTTTGTATGCGCCTTCCTCGAACTTTCCTCCAGCGTGCAACACGGTGAGGACCACTTCAGCCGCAGACTTCTGCTGCCCTTCATGAAAATCTGTTGGAATCCCACGTCCATCATCCACGACAGTGATGCTGTGATCAATGTTGATCGTGACCTGCACGGTTTCACAGAATCCGGCCATGGCCTCGTCAATACTGTTATCCACGACTTCGTACAACAAGTGATGGAGCCCATCGATACCGGTGCTCCCGATGTACATCGCTGGCCGTTTTTGGACGGCTTCAAGGCCTTCAAGCACCTTAATCTGTTCGGAGGTATACGGCATTCCCTCCTTGATCGCTTGCGTTTTCTGACCCATATCTCTGGCTACACTTTCATCGGCATGACCACACATGTCATGCGAACCGACCCTAGTTCTTGAATGAGGCAAGGGCTCGAGGATCCCTTCAACTCGAGCACTACGTGTTCGCCATCAATCGATGCAAGCGCGTCGAGAAGATAGCGAGCATTGAAGACCGCTTCGAAGCGCTCCCCCGTGTACTCGGCAGGTAATTCGTCAGTCGCTTCTCCAAGATCCGACGTACTCGAATGGAGCACGACACGATCAGTATCAAACGTCAAACGAATAGTGTTGACTCGATCCGGGGCCAGGAGTGCGACCCGGCGAATCGTCGTTTCGAAACTCCCCTTCTCCATCGTCACTTTCTGATCGTTGCCGACGGGAATCACCTGTTCATAGTCTGGATAAGAACCCTCAATCAGACGCGCGGTTAGAACAAGGTCACCTGCTCGAAGCATCAGTTGGTTCTCCGTGATGCCGAGCCGAGGTGCGTCATCCTGCTCCTCTCCGAGCTCTGAAAGAAGTCGCCTGATTTCTTGCGCAGCTTTCTTGGGAATGATGACACGAAGGTCCTGAATACCTGGAGCGTCGCCAATATCGAGTTCAGTCACGGCGAGTCGATGGCCATCG
>JAJDBL010000200.1 GCA_029261375.1 Nitrospirales bacterium | reverse complement strand
CGAAATTACCCATGAAACAGAATACATTCTAAATTAAACGTGTTCACGACTCTCGAGAGGAGATAGCATCGAGAAACGCTTGTATTCGCTGGGCATTGCTCCCCACGTCGCTCCGTCCCACACGGGAAACTGAACGGACATCAACTTTACTCCCGCCGCTTAACGGACGAATACGAATGACCACGTCATCCTTGAATCCGAACCAAAAAGTCGTATCGGTCGCTTCGATCCTCCCTTCCGACTTCGACGTATCAACCACCTCCCATCCGATATCATCAATCACATCCATAGCGTGGACAAATACACGGTCCGGGGGATGCTGAAGCACCAATGGTGTAAGGTCGGGATACGCCTCTTTCTGTTGTGTTGCTATGTCAGGGCCACCATATGTTGCGGGATTGGGAGCATCTTTACGGAGAGGAAGGATCGCCACGAATTCAGGTGGAGATATTAAATCAGTACTGATGTCATGAATCGGTGGGACGTCCGACACCTTCTGCTTCCACCCCCAGGGAAGACTCATTGCAATCATACTCACCAAGAGTGCGGTCGCACCGATAAACGCACTCCGATACCGACCGGACGTCGCAGACCAGATGCCACCACCAAGGCATAGAAATCCCGCAGCAGCCGCACAGTAGGCACCCCAGCGAAGCAACATGAAGCCGGTTCTAAAATCCCACCATGCGACGCGAGTCCCAATTCCAGAAAGCGCGGCAGTCAATGCCGCGAGGACTGCAAGGATAGTTCCGGCGAACACCATCCTGACAGCAGGCGGGGAAGTGGGCGTGGGACTATCGGCCAATTTCAACCATCAGGCGTTTGAAACGAAGACTGAATGGACTAAGTCGATGATATGAGATGGTCTCCCGCTTCACCTTCAGCCTTCGACCTTCAGTCTATGCACCTAGACAATGGCTGTTCCTGGAAGCCGTTGGATCAACTCAATCTCATAGCCATCAGGCGCATCGATGAAGATAAATCGACTCCCTGATGAACTGGTGGTTGGTCCATCGGTAATTGGAACCCCTTTGGTGTTGAGTTCTTCTATCGTCCGATCCATATCTTCCACTTCAAACGCGAGATGGACAAGGTCTTCTTGAACCTTGACCGCCCCACTTGCAGGGAAACTACATAACTCGATCAACTCTTCACTATTGGGGACTTTCAGAAATGCCAAGTGTGACCCGCGCGGCGAAGTATTGCGATCCAATACTTCCAATCCGAGCACGTCGGTATAAAAACGGATTGTCTCCTCCATATCACTCACACGCATGCGGGTATGAAGCAACTTTCCGACTTTCATCTATTAGTAGCCTTCCGACTGTTTCTTTGTTGCTTCGTCTTTATCATCGTCTGACGACGAAGACTCATAGGTCGGCGCATACCCACCCTTCGGAGAAAACTTACTCTCGCCAAACGTTTGGGGATGACTTGAACTCGCCCCATGACCGAGCGCATTGGTCTTTGATGGCGTTGGCCCATCGGCACCAAGCCCACTCTGAGAGTGTTCGGGCGAGGAGGATTCGACCTGGTCGCAACCAACCGTAATTCCAAGCAACACGATCATGAGAATGAAAATTCTAAGCTCCATTGCGTCTCCTTAACACAGTCTCAATATTACTCGCTGTCACCGCTCATTGCGAAAAAATGTCGAGGGTGTAGGTGCCCATGCCACGCACTGGGACAAGGCTGAGATCGATCTCCGCAATCCCTGTTGTGTTTAGCGTTGGGACCACCAGCGTACAGGTTGTGGGTGTTTCACAATCGAGTTGTCCGCTCATGCCATTCGAAACATCTAGGACGAATTCGGCGTCAGGGGTGTGAGTCAAGGCGATATTCAAGGTCTGACCACCTTTTACGTTCAGACGATACCCGTCGACATCCTGCGCGCCGTCAATTGTTCCTTCGACCGTGACGCACCGAGCTACACTAATCGTGCCAACTGCTTGGGGAGCATCGGGCGTGTTCGGCTCTATTTCGTACTTCGTTGCATCCCGGCTGCAGCCACGTCCACCGATCATTTTCATGAGCTTCACGTCTTGCTCAACAGTAACGATCGCGAATTTTCCATCAATTGGGTCGAGAGCTTTCTCTCTCAACTTGACCACAACGTCCTGTCCAGGAAGCAAACTGCCTCTATCGATGGTAGTTTCAACAAGCAACCGATCGTTTTCGTCGTCGAGCGTCATATCATCTGATGCCCACAGTGCGAGGGCGACATCTTCAACCGGCGCGGCGGGGCCGATATTTTGAATGTGGATTGGGGCGACCAGTCCATCACCTATCGTTCTCTTTCGATGGGTGATGGCGTTCAACTGCGCAAGAAAAACCGGCTGTTCGATTGCGAGTGCCATGGAAAAGGGAACCCCACCCAGATCGATGAGACATTCTTCGATCTCACTCCCGTCTAGGTTGGATCGCTCAATGGCTCCGGAGTCGGAGTTGGTCCAATACAGTTTTCCCGCGGCAATATCTAATGCAACATCGTTGACATGCCCACTCCTGAGGTTAATGACATTTTCTATCTCGCTACCATCCAGATTTGCACGTCGAATCGTACGAGCGAAGGTCCAGTACATCTTGCCATCGACAACGTCCAAGACGATATCATTAGGACAGTTCACATCAGGGACGGCAAGATCTTCGATGCCGTCTCCATTCAAGTTTGCCCGCTTAATCGTACGCTCATCACAATTGGTCCAGTAGAGTTTCCCACGAACCGTATCCAACGCGATGTCGTGCGGATTGATTGTCCCGGGAGAAAAGAGGTCTTCGATCTCACCGTCGTTCAGATCGGCCCGCCAAACGGTCTTCCCATCGTTGATAGCGTCAATCCAGTACAATTTTTTAAGGCCAACGACCAATGAACCACTCGGATCGATGGCTGCAGCGAGAAATACGTCTCGAGCGTTGCTGCCATCGAGGTCTGCCGATCGAATCGTACCCCCACTGCCAATCCAGTACATCTTGCTGGCAGGTACGTCCAGTGCGATATCCCCATTTCTGGCATTTACGTTAGGGAATAGGTCTTCCATCTCCCCATCATCGATGTCGGCGCGAATAATCGTCAAAGAGTTCGTCACATAGATAGTGCCTGAATCTACACCGAAACCGACGTTCGGAGTTGAGGACAGAACAATTGCCGCTCCACTCCCATCTAGGTTCGCGCGCCGAATCACATTTCGCTGTTGCCCTTCAGACCAGTACATTTTCCCGTCAGCCACATCAAGCACGACCGTCCCAACACAACACGTCTCTGCAGAAATAATATCTGTGACTCCGCTACCATTGAGGTTGGCGCGGCGAATCACGCCGCCCTCAGGCCAATATATTTTTCCGCCAGACGCCTCAAGCACAATTCGGCCAATTCTGACCCCTGAAGCGAGAACTTCATCTCCACTTCCATCCAAGTTGGCACGATGAATAGTGCCAACCTTCACCCAATAGAGCTTTTCCGCTATAGGGTCAAGGGCAAAGCTTGGGCCAGGAAAAGAAAACCCTGGCACAATAACTTCTACCCCGCTTCCATCAAGATCGGCGCGAAAAACTTGTATCTCGTCGGACCAATATATTTTCCTTCCAAGCGCATCAACAACAAGAGCAGTAGGAGCACGCGAAAATCCTAACAGAATGTTCTCGACCCCGGTGCCATCGAAGTTGGCTCGCTGAATTACGCCAGCCGGACTACTGGCCCAGTACAAGTGCCTTCCAACTGGATCCACTGCAAAGCTCTTAACTGATCGCGCGAAAACCGGCACGACGTCTTCGATCTGACTGCCGTCGAAGTTCGCCCGCTTGATCGCATCTGTACGCGCGCTGGTCCAATACACCTTGGACCGAGCGACAGCTTCATCCATGGGCTCAGACGGGAATACCGGGTCTTGAACCACTGGCGGGATCGCCGGAACATCTACAGTCAGGGCCATGTCTCCAGGACACAGTTTCAGACTCGTCGTGAGATTCTCAATTTCCCCACCATCAAGCGTTGTCCGCTGATAAAATGCTTCCAAACCACAAGTAAACCAGTACATTGTTCGTTCAGCCACGTCCAACGCGAATGCCGTCACAAAGTCTGTGCCAACGGTTACGACATCTTCCACCGCCCCACCATCCAACTTTGCTCGCTGAATCGTATCGATGGATGCTCCAATCCGGCCTTGCGAGATAGAATTGACCCAGTACATGTGACCACCGGCTACATCCAACGCTATGAAGCGACGAATCCCAGGCTCTCTGCCGCCTACAATATCTTCGATCTCGCCACCGTCTAAATTAGCGCGCTGAATCACGTGCTCTCCGAAATTGATCCAATAGAGTTTTCCATGAGCGACATCCAACGCAATGTCGTGAGCACTCCCGCTTCTCAAAGTTACTAGGACTTCAACCTCAGTCCCATCGACGTTGGCACGGTGAATTGCGGCACCATCGGACCAATACATTTTTCCACGAGCAATGTCCAACGCAATATCAGACGCCGAACGAAGCCCGAGATTCACAAGGTCTTCGACCTCGCTACCATCTACATTCGCCCGTTGAATGACATGACCTGCAAAATCAATCCAGTATAGTTTCCCGCCGACTGTATCCACTGCCATGCTGTTGGTATACCCATTTCTCAGGGTAATGACATCTTCGGCATCGCTTCCGTCCAAGTTGGCGCGCTGAATTGTATCGAAGTTCGCGGTATAGATTTTTGACTGAGCGAGAGCCTGCTCGCTCGAGATCAGCGACATGAGGAGTACCGACGCTAGGAGTTGTGGGACATGAACCTTCACTTTTCTCCTGTTAGGACCTTTACGCGATACACAGATCGAACCGATCAACGTTGCTACACATGGAATATGACGATGGTACGCCTGCCTATGAAGGCGGGTCAACGATATTGGCAGTTGCTTAGGAGGAGGAATTCAGGGATTCGGCCTTGCGTTTGTCGCGATAGTGAAAGTACGCGAGGAATCCTACAACTAGCGCGATCCAGACAAAGGTTGGACGGCCATATTCAGCGCCCGAGAACACGATCAGGTCATCAAACCGTCCGATCAGCAAAGACATACGTGACATAACGGTATAACCGAAGGCGGCGCCGAACGCGATCATCAGGAACAC
>JAJDBL010000199.1 GCA_029261375.1 Nitrospirales bacterium | reverse complement strand
AGATGACCCTTCTTGATGCCGTGCATCGTATGCGGGGCCCGAGAGGGACGAACGTGACGCTCACGATTGTCCGTGAGGGTGTCGAGGAACCCTTTAAGGTGGACCTGGTCCGAGATGTGATCACGATTCAAAGCGTGCGTGGGAGGATGCTGGATGACGATATTGGGTATCTACGGATCGCCCAATTCCAGGCGCAGACGGGCAAAGACCAGCATGAGATCCTCGCTGATCTCACGGAAAAAGGGATGAAGTCTCTCATTGTCGATCTCCGCAACAATCCTGGAGGCCTTCTCTCTTCAGCAGTCGAGACCACCGAGCAGTTCATCCCGGCTGGGAAGGTCGTGGTCTCGATTAAGAACCGTGCGGGAAAACGCGAGGAGTTTCGTGCCAATGCCAGTGATCCGCTCACGGATATGCCGATCATTGTCCTGGTCAACGCCGGGAGTGCCAGCGCATCAGAGATTTTAGCCGGTGCCCTCCAGGATTATGAGCGTGCCGTCGTTATCGGGACGCAAACGTTTGGGAAGGGGTCGGTGCAAACCATATTACCGCTCAGTGATGGGTCAGGATTGCGACTGACGACGGCGAAGTATTACACCCCCAATGACCGCTCCATCCATGGGGTTGGAATTACGCCCAGTATCAAGGTTGAAGCGACACCCGTTGCGCACCCAGTTCCAGCCAAGACAGACAAGCCGGATAAGCCAGACTCCGCCTCAACGGCCAAAGAGAAAGCAGCCGAAGAGAAGACTCAGGAAGAACGAGAACAGGAGATGATCGATAAGGATATGCAGTTACAAAAAGGGATCGAACTGCTGAAGACATGGAAGATATTTCGAACCATTGTGCCATCGTGATGAATCTGAGCGATCGATTCACATGGGCATACATTCATGAAAGGAGATTCGTTCTGTGACAAAGAAATCCACTGAGACTCCCAAGAAGAAAGCGACAGACGGCGCAGCGGCCAAAACGGCGTCCAAATCATCTGGTGTGAGTTTTCAACCGACTGGAGCCCGCCTGTTTGTCTTGCCGAGCGAGGGGGAAGAGGTCTCTCCTGGCGGGATTTACCTTCCTGAAGCCGCTCGTGAAAAACCAAAACGCGGAAGAGTAGAAGCCATCGGGAAAGACGTCACATTAGTGAAGGTCGGGGAAGAAGTATTGTATGAGCGCTACGCTGGAAACAAACTGGTGCTCGACGATGTCGAATATCTCGTGCTGAAGGACGAGGAGTTAATGGGAGTGTATGAGTGACGAGAAGCGTCCTCATGATGGCCGTTCTGGCCGTCATCGGTGTGGGCGGATCGACGGCCCTCGCCGAATCAGAGTCTGTGCATCTCACCACCGCCGACGTCTACGTCGCGCTTCATGCCGCTGAGGCCAAGGCGAATGAAATCGGTGTTCCTATGGGAATCACCGTGACCGATGCGCATGGAGCGGTACGGGGTTTTATCAAAATGGATGGGACCTTCGTTCATGCACAGGACACCTCGTTCAGCAAAGCATATTCTGCTGTCTCGCTTCGTCTTCCAACGGGTGTCTTGCCTCCAGCGGTAGCGAATGAGCTTGGTTCAATTACGCAGGGGCGGCTCACCAACCTGAAAGGCGGAATCCCAATAAAGGTTGATGGCGTCGTCATTGGCGGCGTTGGGGTTGGCGGTGGAGTAGGGAACGAGGATGAAGTTGTCGCGCGAGCTGGCGCCGAAGCGGTCGTGAAGAAAAAGAAGCAATAAGCCTTCAGCGGTCAGCACTCAGCTGTTTTGGGAATCCAATCCAATCCAATCCTTCTTGCGTGTTCTTCTCTTAGCTACCTGTCACGATTTTCTCCATTGTTTTAATCCTATAGCTCCCCGACGCTCGTGCGTCGGGGCGACCATACGGGTTCCCCCTTTGACAAAGGGGGCTAAGGGGATTTTCCCATCATGGGTTCCGCTGAACGACCTCACAGCGTGACGGATTTTCATTTCACAGAGTGATGCCTTAAAAGTGATCTGACCATGGCAGCAATGATTGAATGTGTTCCCAATGTGAGTGAGGGAAAAAACCAGAACACAATCACGTCCCTTGTCCGAGCCATCCAATCGATTCCCAACGTTGTGCTTCTCGATCGCCACAGCGATCCCGATCACAACCGGTCGGTGTTGACGTTTGTGGGTCCACCTGAAGCCGTCGGAAAGGCAGCGTTTCAGCTCGCGAAAACGGCAAGCGAACTCATCGATATTCGCCAACATCAGGGAGTACATCCTCGCATCGGAGCAACCGACGTCATCCCATTCGTCCCGCTTCAAGACGCGAACATGGACGACTGTATTCAGGTAGCGAAGTCTGTTGGTGCCAGAATGTCTCACGAACTAGCGATTCCTGTGTTTCTCTACGAGCACGCGGCAACCGTAGTGCCACGAGCGTTGGAAGATGTTCGGCGTGGATCGCTTGAGGGATTAGCCGAGCGGATGCGAAGTGATCCGGATTGGGCTCCAGATTTTGGGAAGCCTGAAGCGCACCCAACCGCTGGGATAACCGCCATCGGTGCTCGCCCAATTCTCGTGGCGTTCAATGTAAATCTTGCCAGTGATGATCTGGCGGTTGCACAAACCATTGCACGAACCATTCGGACATCAAATGGTGGCTTCAAGCATGTGAAAGCAATGGGCGTGTGTCTAGAAGCTCGCGGCATCGTGCAGGTGTCAATGAACCTCACGAACATCGATGAAACACCAATTCACACAGTATTCAAAGCAATACAACAACACGCCAAACACAATGGGGTTGCCATTGCAGGAAGTGAAGTCGTGGGACTTGTGCCGGAACGCGCCTTGGAACACACTGGTGATCTTGATTTAAAGCTTGAGCAGTTTACTGATCAGCACGTGTTAGAACGACAACTACAAGCGCTGATGCAGTGATGGATACTTCTGCATTGAAACCATGAGTGCTTCACTCCCACCCGAAGAGTCAGGTCAGTTTCGACAAGGTGTGATCTTCATGCATCGCGGGCAGTTTGAACGTGCACACCGATGTTTTTCAGATGCACTGGAAGAGGAACGGAAGACTGCAGATCCATCACGTATGATTCCCGTTCTGTTGAATCTCGGCAATGCTTCTGCTTCTTCAGGAAATCCCACACATGCAGCAGAGTGTTATCGAGAAATTCTTTCGCTACTGAAACGAAGTCCGGATACGAAGATTGCCGGGGAAACCCTCGTCAATCTAGGAAACCTGTCCCGTGAGGAAAACGAGATTGAGCGTGCGCGCGCATATTATTTGGAAGCTGCGGACCTGCTTGAAGAGGGCGAGGATGACGTCTCACGAGGAGTACTCCTCAGTAACTGGGGGTTGCTGGAACAGCAGGCCGACGCAATCGATGACGCCATTGAACTATTTAATAAGGCGATTGAGTGTCACAAGAAAACTGGAAATGAAGAAGGTCTTGCTGCGACCTGGGGGCGCCTAGGTCGTGCGTATATGCATATCAGCGAGGACAAACATGCGGAGACCTGTTTTGAATATGCCGCAGGGCACTTCTTTCATATTGGTGATCCAGCGGGAGAGGCAGAGGCTCACCGGTGTCTCGCGAAGGTATACGAACGTCGGGACGATCATGAGCTCGCATTGATGTGCCTGAGCAAGGTCTTTGATCTTCATCGACGTTATCAGCTTCTCCAGCCTGATGAGGATCATGTGCAACGCGAGAGGCTCAAAACATCTGGGAGCCAGCAGCTGTGACTTCACCGCTCTGCTGATTTGGTGTTTGTATGCCCGGCCAAGGTGCCTTGTTGTAGCGCCGCTTCCACTAATCGCCGCGGATAGGGATAGGAAGAGCTTTTTTCTCCAGTTCCATATCGAATTGGCTGGCTTGCCTTTGAAGATATACAATCACACTTTCCCAACGCTTGCCCCTGGCTGCATGCTGCATAACAAACCGTTGCACACGGAGCCGCGGGCCGCGTGGCTTGGTGAGACCAATGTGATTCGTCGCGCCGAGTGAACGGTGTCGTCAGCACGGCAGCAGCGGCAACGAGTGCTTTCTAATTCTGTCTCAGGTGGGTTGGAGAAGACGATTGAGCAATAGTTACGGATTGCCAGAAGAAGAAGTAGATCTCATAAGGAGACGGGATACTAAATGCATTTATTGTCATAAAGAAATGGTCAAGCCGGATCTCACTGTATGGCGTGGAAACTGGGCCACAATTGAGCACTTAAACCATCTTCCACCTTGGGATAACCCTAAAACAATCGCAATCTGTTGCGGAAGCTGTAACTCTAGTAGGGGAAAGAAGACGATAATTGAATGGTTTAAGTCGACGTATTGCATAAAGAGAAATATTTCACCTGCGACAGTTGCACAACCCGTACTGGACTATATCAGGGCGTCCGAGAGTGGCCGAACATCAGAGCATATTCACATTATTCAATAGTCCCTTAATGGTGCCGAAGTTGCGATGTCATTGTATTCCATTGCAATATTGCGAATGCAATGGAGAAGACTTGGTTTAGCTTTTGGCAGACCCTGTCGCGA
>JAJDBL010000198.1 GCA_029261375.1 Nitrospirales bacterium | reverse complement strand
ATTTGAGGGAGAGGGATGTGATCTGAAGGACGAGTGGCAGTGACATCGCCTCTTCAGACTGGCGTTTTGAGCGGAGCCTTAAAGAGCCGGTCTGACTTGCCGGGCTATCCAAGACAACACCCCGCCTCAGATGCAGGAACGTAGTGAGAAAATGACACACGTCGAAACCCACACAGACTCCCAGACACCAATGCCCATGGCCCTCGGCGCACTGGCTTCCGCGGTTATGGTACTCGTCTTCGCGGCGCTCGTCTTCATACCCGCAGGTCGCATGGATTGGACACTCGGCTGGATCTATGTAAGCGCGGTAGGCGCCAACGTGGCTATCACGTGGGCATGTCTGCTTCGCTGGAACCCCGAACTGATTGAGCGGCGCATGCGCTTCCAGAAGGGGACGAAGACCTGGGACAAGGTGTGGGCAGTGTTATACACGCCTGTGATGATTGCAATTTACATCGTCGCGGGAGTCGAGGCGCGCGATAGCGTATCGAGCCTTCCGGGTGCGGCGTCAATACTCGGGTTACTGATCTTCATCCCCGGTTCGACGATTGTCACGTGGTCGATGGTCGTGAATCCGTTCTTCGAGAAGACGGTACGTATCCAAACAGATCACGGACACCACGTGATCGATACGGGACCTTACTCCTACGTGCGCCACCCCGGCTACACCGGTTTCGTGGGCTGGATCCTCTCAACCCCCCTCATACTCGCGTCGTCCTGGGCCCTTGTCCCCGCCCTGCTCGCAGTGATCGGAATCGTGATTCGCACGGCACTCGAGGATCGCACGCTCCACGCGGAACTCCCTGGCTACCCAGAGTACGCAACGCGCGTTCGCTTCCGCTTACTCCCGGGTGTTTGGTAGCAGACATAAAAGGTGGCATACACCGTGGCCCTATTTTTGGAGCAGCCCCCAACGTGGAAATGCGCGTGGCACAGCGGATTCTAGTCATCGGCGCGACAGGCTTGTTGGGCGAACCCGTTGCCTACGGCTTGCGAGACGCCGAGTTTATCGTTCGTGTGGTGTCACGCAATATCAGCGGCGCCCGCGCGACGTTCCCCGAACCGTTTGAAGTTATCGAAGGCGATGCCGCCAAGCGGGCCGATGTCGATAACGCGCTCACAGATTGCGACGCTGTACACATCAGCATTGACCACGATCAGGAAGACGAATGTATCACCCACGTGGTTGAAGCCGCTCAGTCACAAGGGCTGAAACGTATCACGTATGTATCCGGCACGACAGTGTGCGAAGAAAATCGCTGGTTTCCGTTGGTTGATCGCAAGCTGAAGTCCGAGCAGGCCATTCTCGCTAGCGGCATCGACTATACAATCTTGTGTCCCGGCTGGTTTATGGAGATGCTGTCGCGTTTCGTACGCCATGGCCCAGCCATCGTCTTCGGCAAACCGTCGCGCCGCTGGCATTTCGTCTCGATCCAGGACTTTGCCCGAATGGTGACTGAGAGCTACCGGTGCCCAGAGGCGGTCAATAAACGTTTGTACGTGCATGGCCCACAGGCACTCACCGTACTTGAGGCGTTGCGTTCCTACTGCCGAGTTCTCCACCCAGAGATCAAGAGAGTTCTCCGTGTGCCGTACTCGCTGTTGCGCGGCATCGCTTGGCTTAGTGGCAATGCCGAACTGCAATCCGGCGTGAATATGGTTTCTTATCTCGAGCAGGTTGGGGAACGCAGCGATGCAACCGAAGCCAACGCCATCCTGGGAGCACCAGAGATCACGCTCGACGAGTGGTTAAGCATACAGAAAGTCCCACGCGAGTAAAGTTGGCGGGTTAATGGAGGTCACGAGGTTCAAATGAAGATCGTTTGCTTTCCGCACTTTTATTATCTGTCAGAAGTCTCGCGTCTAATTGAAATTGGCAAAGCCCTTCTTAATCAACAACAAGAAGTGGTGTTCTTCAGTCACGGTGGACCGTACGAAGCGTTGGCCCGCGACGCGGGCTTTGAGGTTGTTTCAATCAATCCAACGATGTCGCTGGAGCGCGCGAAGAAATACATGCAATACAATCGTGGCGAGGGAAGTAAGTCACTCAATAGTAGCTTCTTTACGTATGAAGAACTCAAAGCGTATGTCCCGGCGGAGGTGGATGCATTGCGGCAGGTACATGCAGATGCTGTCCTCATCGGATGGAATCTTCCGTCGTATTTATCGGTTCAGTTAGTCGGAATCCCGATTATCGTGCAACAACCAGGTCCGTGGACGGCACCATTTTTTGACCGCAAGATGGCGGAATTCGCACCAGCGGTTGCAGGTGCAAGCATCGTAGGTTTATTGCACCATCTCCCTATGGACAGGTTGATGAATTGGTTGATGCCCAGGATGCGTCTCTGGATTACACCGTTTAACCAGCTGGCAAGTGAATTGGGGTTGCCTCAATACAAGAGCACGCTCGATTTCATGGCAGGCGATCTCACCTTGATTATGGATACGCCATCCATTCTCGGAATCAGCTCCAAGGAACTCGAGGACTATTGCCCCGCCTACCCCAAGTTCTTTCGTAAACCACCCAAATACAAATACGGTGGCCCCTGTTATGCTCGTCTTCCCGGTGACGTGCCAGAGCTAGTTCGAGGCCACTTCGATACCCAGCAAACCAGACTCTACTGCGCGATGGGCGTGTCAGGCTCACCTAACGTGCTGCGTTCGATCATTGATATCGTACGGGGGCTTGACCTGCGTGCTCTGATCGTGACGACAACTATTCTCGATGAAGAGAACAACCGTTCCTCCGATCAGGTGCTGTTCCAGTCACACGTCCCGGCACATCTCGTGAACCCAATGGCAGACATTGCGATTACGCATGGGGGTGCCGGCACGGTACAGACGGCCATTCATTCAGGAACTCCACTCGTCGGAATTCCGATGCAACAAGAGCAGGCGGGAAATATCTCTCTCGTCAAACGGCAAGGCGCCGGGCTTATGTTGTGGAAACAGGAACTCACCAGAATAAACCTTGCTTCGGCACTGGAGACGCTTGCGAGTGATTCGAAGTATCGAGAGAGCATGCAACGACTCAAGCTGGAACAAGACCAAGTTGACGGCGCAGCCAAGGCTGCTCAGGAAATTGTCAATTTCCTTCAGGTTTGAAATGCATAACAATGGACTGAAAAACAGGGCGGCTGCCGCGTCGGAGTTTGGCCGCCTCGCTATGCGCACAGGGTGGTCCTCTATAGTGAATTGGACTTGAGGGAATTATCGGAAGACCACAATACTCAGAGGAGTCCATCGATACCAAGGCATTTCAGGAGACCTCTGACAAGTTCTACACGAGAACTGCAAGGCTCTACGACCTTGGTGTGAAGATCCTCCCGCTGTGGAAGACCTGGCTTCTGCACGCACTGCCGTACATTCAAGGTCGACGGGTCTTGGAGGTGTCATTTGGCCCGGGATACCTACTGATGCAGTATGCCAGCAGATTTGAGACACACGGTGTTGACATCAACGCTCGTATGGTGGCTGTCGCCAAGAGGAATCTGGGAAAGAGTGAGATATTCGCCGATCTCAAGCAGGGGAACGTAGAGCAACTTCCGTATGTAGACGATTACTTCGATACGGTGATCAGCACGATGGCGCTCTCAGGGTACCCTGA
>JAJDBL010000197.1 GCA_029261375.1 Nitrospirales bacterium | reverse complement strand
CGACGATGATGATTGGGCCGCCGTACCGGGCATAGGCCGCAGAGGCGTTGACGATACGATCAGATCCTATCTCTTGCGGTTGATCAAACTGGAACGTCAGGCCGGTGTCGAGTTCGCACGACACCACCAACGGCAACGTATGAAAATAGTTCTGTGACATCTTTCCAAACACGGGCGTCAGAGGCGGCACCACGCTGGACAATGCGACGGAACGAATCATTGAGGTTTCCACCCCCCGGGTACTCAACACGTCCAGAAATGTAATGCCATACTCATCGGCAGTACGCGCATAGTCGGTGGCCACCCGCCAGTGGGCAAGCAGCCGGTCGCCATCAAAGACGCCGGCGATAATGTTGGTATTGCCAATGTCGATTGTGAGGAGCATGGGGGTCGAGGGTAGAATTTAGTAGTCAGGAGTCAGTATTCAGAAGTTGGAATTTAAGATCCCGTTATCAACGTACAGAAGCAGAGCGTGATCATCACATCGTACTTTCATGCATTCCGAAATGCTGAATACTGACTCCTGACCACTTCCTTGCTTTCTACCTCAAATGCACAATATCCGCACTGTGAATCGTTGACAGCCCCCCTTGGCCGCGTCGTAGCCGTAGTGACCCGTCTAACTCGATGCCATCTGCCCAGCCTTCCATGGGGCTGCCTACGGGAAAGTGCGCGACCACCTTCTTGCCGATGGTGTCGGACATGGCCAGATACTCACGAACAATCTCTAAGCGTTGCCCCTCCCAGTACTTTCGATACTGTACATCCAGTTCTGTGGTGAGTCCGGTGAGCAACTGATCACGATCCAGATCATCACCGACGTGCTCCATTAACGAGGTCGTCGTTGCATGGAGCGATTCCGGCAGCGATGAGACAGGAATATTTACATTGACTCCTATTCCTAGAATCACGAATTGCACGGCATCAGAGATTGATTGCGGAGGAGAAACCGTTTCGGCCAACACACCCGCCACTTTTTTCCCATCGATCAAGACATCGTTTGGCCATTTGATGCGTGCATTGACGCGAGTGGCACCTGTAATAGCTGCGGCAACGGCCATCGACGCCATGAGTGGGATCCAGGAAATCCATTCGGCATCTCCCGCACGGAGGATGTACGAACAATAGAGATTGACACCAGTGGGAGAGATCCATTCGCGACCGAGGCGTCCCCTGCCCTGGGTCTGCCCGTCCGCGACGACCAACGTCCCTTCGGTCGCACCGTTGCGGAGAAGATCAGCGGCCACGAGATTCGTTGAGGTCACTTCCTCATACCGATGAATCGGGTGTCCCAGTATCATAGACTGATGATATGCGGACTGCATGTCATGTCTCCCTGATCACTGGCGAGGCTGCGGCACAAGATCGAGCCCCATGGCAAGTGCCGGAGCCGACTGTGTCAACGCGCCTACTGAGATAATATTCGGCCCCGCGGCAGCATACTCCGCGACGTTCTCAAGAGAGATGCCTCCTGAGACTTCGAGCCTCACTTTCCGATTGGCTAAGGCGACGGCCAACTTCACGTCGGCAGCAGTCATGTTGTCCAACAAAACGATATCGGCTCCCCCATCAATTGCCGCCGGGAGTTGATCCAATGAATCGATTTCGACTTCAATCTGTGCTCCAGACTCGGACTGCTCTCGTGCCTGTCGACAGGCTAGCGCCACATCGCCCCCAAACAACATCAAGTGATTATCCTTGATCAGCACCCCATCACTGAGGTTCAGACGGTGTGGGCTTCCACCCCCGATCATCACGGCCCATTTTTCCACATAACGCGACCCTGGAGTTGTTTTGCGTGTCGCTGCAATCTGCACTGGGGACGTCTTCACCACGTCACAGAATGCTGCGGTGAACGTGGCGATCCCCGATAGATGTTGAAGAAAGTTCAGTGCAACGCGCTCTCCCGCCAATATCGCACGGCTATTCCCAGCGACCGTGCAGATCACATCCTCATGAGCAACCCTATCACCATCAAACACGGCTGTATCGAACCGCAGTTCTGCGTTGATCGTTCGGAACACGCTTCGCGCAAGTTCAATTCCGGCAATCACCCCTTCCGCTTCGGCGTGAATCGTCGCCTGTGATTCGCTCTTCGCATGGATCACTGCGATTGAGGTGACGTCACCTTTCGCCAGTTCCTCTTCAAGCGCGATCTCCACTGCTTGACGGATCACCTCAGACGGAAGCGTTCGTGGAAAGAATTTCATGTGAAAGATTATGCCATGAGGAGAAGGGTTACGTCGCGGGAAACTCCACCGACTCGAGGAGCTACACTCCCAGTTGCGTCAAACTCAATGCCACCTTCTCGCGTTCGGTCTGCAACTCACGTTGCTTTGCCTGCTGTTTTTGTACGACGTCTGCGGGCGCGTTCGCGGTAAAGGTTGCGTTGCCAAGTTTCTTCTCCACAACCGCAAGATCCGCATCCAGGGTCGTCAACCGTTTTTCCAGACGGGCTCGCTCTTTGGTGAAGTCGACCATGCCGTCCAGGGAGATATGCACGTCCGCCATCGTGGTGACATGACTCCCATACGTTCCCTGAGGCTTCTCCAGCGATACTCCGATTTGAAGAGCGTCGATTCGAGCCATACTCTGTATCCGCACAACGTGGCCCAACAACACGCTTTCCAGCGCTTGACTCGCCGGAATCACAACGACATCGGGAAGGGCTTTTCCAGGCGAGATACCATAGATCGACCGCACGACGCGCACGCTGGAAATGACATCGATCACTGCGTTGATGTCTAATTCTATCGCGTCATTGATCTTGATCTCATCCTTGTCAGGATACCTGTTCACGATGACATGCTCTGCCTCACCGGGTTGGCGCTGAAGCTTGGACCACAATTCTTCGGTTAGGAATGGCATGAAGGGATGCAACAAACGCACGATGTTTCGGAGCACCTCTAACATCGTCTGAACCGTCTCCCGACGCGCCATCGCATCACCAGCTTCACCGTCTTGCTTCAGATCCGGCTTTGAAAACTCAATATACCAATCACAAAACTCATGCCAGACAAATTGATATAGCCTGTTCGCTGACTCATCAAAGCGATAGGCCGTCAGCGACGCATTCACATCCGCAATACACCGATGCAGCCTGCTCATGATCCACCCATTGATCGGCGATTGCAGCGGGACGGTTTGAGCGCTCACCTCGAATCCTTCTGGCACATTTTCTAGGGCGTAACGCGCCGCGTTCCACAGTTTGTTCGCGAAATTCCGATATCCCTCGATCCGTTCCGGAGCGAGCTTGATGTCCCTGCCCGGAGATGCCATCGCTGCAAGGGTAAAGCGGAGCGCGTCGGTTCCATACTCATCCATCACACTCAAAGGGTCGATGATATTGCCTTTCGACTTACTCATCTTCTGCCCTTCTGCATCACGAACGAGGGCGTGAACGTAGACATCGCGAAATGGAATCGCGTCTTGAAATCGAAGTCCCATCATGATCATTCGGGCAATCCAGAAGAACAGAATATCAAAACCGGTCACCAAGACGGTGGTCGGGTAGAAAGTGTCCAACGTCTGCTTGGCCTCTTCAATCCCCGCGGTATCACTTTGTTGTTCCGCCGGCCAGCCTAGCGTCGAGAAGGGCCACAGTGCCGAGGAAAACCAGGTATCTAAAACGTCCGGATCCTGAAAAAGGTTTGTGCTCTCACATTGCGAACACGTCACCGGAGCATCTCTTCGAATCATCGGCGCGGCATGCGCGGAATCACAATCTTCACAGTACCAAGCCGGAATCTGGTGTCCCCACCAAATTTGGCGTGAGATACACCAATCCTTAATGTCACGCATCCACCCGAGATAGTTGTTCTCCCAGGCTTTCGGAATGAACGTGATATCCCCATCTTCAACAACTTTGATTGCGGGATCAGCGAGGGGTTGAATCTTGACATACCATTGGGGAGAGAGAAATGGCTCGACCACCGTTTTGCAGCGGTAGCACTTTCCAATCGCATGTTTATGCTTTTCGGTATTGATCAGGAAGCCACGCTCTTCAAGGACGGCAAGAATAAGTTTTCTCGCCTGGCTAACAGATTTCCCTTGAACCTGGGCAAGCACATCGGCATCAACATCTGACAGCTGCGTCGGATCGACTTTGGCATGTTTATCAAGCATCGAAATCTGTTGAAGATCGTTACGTAACCCGGATTCGTAATCGTTGAAATCGTGGCCAGGGGTAATTTTGACCGCACCCGTTCCGAACTCACGGTCAACCAGGATTGGATCGGAAACAATCGGAATGGATCTGCTGGTTAGGGGAAGACGAATCGACTGACCAATCAACCGTGCGTGCCGATCTTCCTCCGGGTGAACGCCTACGGCCGTATCCCCGAGCATGGTTTCCGGACGAGTGGTTGCGATGATCAGGGCATGATCTCCGTCGCCATCGACGGGGTATCGAATGGTGTAGAGAAACCCTGTGGTGTCTTCATGCTCGACTTCAATATCCGCCAACGCCGTCAGACATCGTGGGCACCAATGAATGAGGCGAGTCCCACGATAAATAAGGCCATCTTCATACAATCGAACAAACACTTCACGAACGGCTGTTGAGAGGCCTTCATCAAGCGTAAACCGTAGCCGAGACCAGTCACAGGACACCCCTAAGGCACGTAGCTGATTGAGAATCGTTTCTCCATACTGCGCTTTCCATTCCCACACCCGCTCGATAAATCGCTCGCGCCCGAGTTCTTCCCGATTCGTGCCCTCTTTCGCAAGCTGCCGCTCTACAACGTTCTGCGTGGCAATGCCGGCATGATCCGTTCCGGGGAGCCAGAGGACATTAAATCCACGCATCCGGGACCAGCGAACCAAGATGTCCTGAATCGTGTTGTTCAGCGCATGCCCCATATGGAGTGCGCCAGTCACATTCGGAGGAGGAATGACTATGGAGAATGCAGGGTCTGGAGATTCAGCCTTGGCTTGAAAATACCCCCGCTCTTCCCAGACCTGATACCACTTCTTCTCAACGTCTTGGGGCTGGTAGGTTTTTTCGAGTATCGTCATCGGTTACGGCTCAGTTGGGTGAGAAAGCGCAAAAACGAGCGGATCGTAACACGGCATCTTCAAGCAAGACAAGACAGGTTCTGTAGGTGAGAACCCTCGAAAATGCGGGTCAAATCGCTTGACAGCGCATTTGCATGGAGCATAGCATGACGCTTCACTAGGAGCTTGTTATGGGTATTCGCCTCGTCATTGTCGTCATCATGTTGGTCGTGGTGTACTACCTCGGCAAACAGGTCGTCCGAATGCTTCGCGGCTCCGGACAATCAACAGATAAACCCGGAGCGATCAGCGCAGGCATGGATCTGACGCAGGACCCGGTATGCCTAACCTACGTGTCTAAAGAAAAAGCTATTAGCTCCCATCGGGATGGAGAAACACACTACTTCTGTAGTGAAGATTGCGCTTCTGAGTTCGAGAATCGCGCAGCCTGAGCCCCGCCCACCTACCCAACCTTCCTAAATACCTTCACACGCTTTAGCAGATTTGGCGTGCATGCATGGCCACACGCTTGCATCACACCTGAAGATACGTATCATGAGTTCCGTTGGCTTACCTCTTACAAACGCGAGGGACATGGCGATGAAGAAACTCGTGCTACTCCGTCACGGAGAAAGCGTCTGGAACAAGGAAAATCGATTTACTGGGTGGGTCGATGTTGAACTCTCACCCAAGGGCCTGGAAGAGGCCAAGGACGCAGGCCGCACATTGCGCGCCGAAGGAATCGAATTCGATGTCGCCTACACCTCCCTCTTGAAACGTGCCATAAAAACACTCTGGATCACACTGGAAGAGATGGACCGGATGTGGATTCCCGTACACAGAAGCTGGCGTCTCAATGAACGTCACTATGGTGCACTCCAAGGTCTGAACAAGCTCGAAACTGTGGAAGAACACGGAGACAAGCAAGTACATGTCTGGCGGCGCAGCTATGACATTCGACCACCCGCCTTGGGATCAAAGGACCCAGGCTATCCAGGAAACGATCCACGCTACAAAGGCTTAGCGCTCCAACAACTACCCGCAACCGAATGTCTAAAAGATGTCGTTGAGCGTTTTTTGCCCTACTGGAAAACGACCATTGCACCAGCAATCGAGAAGGGCGAGCGGGTCCTCATTGCAGCACACGGTAACAGCCTACGCGCACTGGTCATGTACTTAGATGGGATTTCAGAAGACAAAATTGCCGATCTGAATATCCCAACCGGCGTCCCGCTGGTATACGAACTAGAAGATGACCTGCAACCGATCCGACACTACTACCTCGGGGATCCGGAAGCCGTAGCGAAGGCAACCCAGGCTGTGGCAAATCAAACGGCCAAGCGAAGCTGACAAAGCATACGTAGCTCCACGCCTTCATCCATCCTTAGTCATCCTTCGGGGGCGGTTCGTCATTCTGAGCAGCGCTAAGAAGCTCTTTTCCCAAACGAGCCAGCGCTGCTGCCTAACCACGCCAGATTGACGGACTCAAGTGCCGCGATTTTTTTTTGCTCGTACCCAGCCTTTGATTTGCTTTTCACCGGCTAGTGCAGCGTTCACATCGTTGGTTTCTTCAACATACACCAGCTGTCTGATGTCGTATTCATAGTAAATCCAGGAACCAGCTTATTCCGATGCTCGTACACCAGTCGACGCAGATCACTCGTAACACCTGTATGGAGCGTTCGTGATACGCTAGCCATGATGTAGACGTAACATGAACTCAAAGCAGCCTAGTCCTGCTCAGACGCCAAAAGAGATCCTTCGGTTCCCTCAGGATGACAAGGACCGATCAGGACTAGCAATGGATACCGCTGGCTGGTTCGCTCATACATTCACCAACCTGTCCACGTCGTAAATCCAGAACCCCAGCTCCTTGAATCTCTCCTGCTTTCAAGTCCTGAAGCACAACGTTTGCGTCCTCAAGACGAAACGACTGAGTATGTGCCTTGATCGGGATTGTAGACGCGAGCTCCAATAGTTCCAAGCCGTCTTGTTTGGTATTCGCTGTGACACTGCGAATGCTCCGCTCCCCGAAAAGCTCCGCATCGTAGTCCAGCGACGGAATCGGACTCATGTGGATCCCCGCAATGGCCAATGTTCCACCTTTCGCAAGCGCTCGCATCGCCGGAGGCACGAGATCGCCCGCTGGCGCAAACATGATGGCTCCATGCAACTTTTCCGGAGGCGATTCTTCAGAACCTCCCACCCATGAGGCACCCAGTTCACGTGCTAGCGCCTTGTGTCGTTCCCTTTGTGAAAAGACGGAAATGGTACAGTCCCAATATTTGGCGACCTGAATCGCGATATGCGCCGCTGCCCCGAACCCATACAGACCCAGATGCTGGCCGGGTTGAATGCCGCTGAGACGTAACGCTCGATAGCCGATAATTCCAGCGCACAACAACGGCGCGGCTTCTTCGTCCATAAACCCTTTTGGAATGGGATACACGAACGATTCAGACGCCACGATATATTCCGCGAATCCGCCATCCACATGGTATCCAGTAAATGTACTGTGATCGCAGAGGTTCTCTCGATCACTGATGCAAAATTCGCATTTTCTACAGGTGTGTTGTAACCATGCGACCCCGACTCGATCTCCTTCTCGGAGACTTGTTACCTCGTGTCCAACTTTATCGACCATACCCACAACCTGATGGCCGGGAATGACCGAATTCTTGGCTCCTGTCAGTTCTCCCTCAATGACATGGAGATCCGTTCGACACACACCACACACATGAACCTTAATACGCACTTGCCCTTCCCGTGGATCCGGCACCCTAAGCTCGGTCAGCACCAGCGG
>JAJDBL010000196.1 GCA_029261375.1 Nitrospirales bacterium | reverse complement strand
GGGACCCCGGGGGGAGGGGAACAGGTGGTTGTCCTGGAAAATAACGGAGCTTTTCTTCCTGGAAATGTCGGGGGAGCTGGAATTACCGGTGCAGGCGTGCTCATTGTCAAAGGACGTTTCAACAACTTCGCGAATTTGAACTGGTCGGGAATAATCATTTCCGTCGATGACACGAACAATGGTGTGACAGGGGGCGTCTATCTGGACCAAGCCAGCTTTATGGGCTCGGCAAACGTAACCGGGGGAATCGTCGTCGATGGACAAATTGACGGAGCTGAGCAGGAAGCCAAGTTAGCCAATAACACCACGGTGAGGTATAGCAGCCAGGCGAACGCCAATGCCGCTGCCGCGGTGTTTAGGACTGGGGCTGGTCAGCTGGTGACCCAGTGGTGGAAGCAATGTGAAGGGGCGTGCTAGCAGGGCGAACTCCACACGTGTTCGCCAAGGCAACGATGCCGACCATCTCACGTATGTCCACGGTGTATTCTAGTCAACACATTCCTGCTGAGCGAAGGCGGGCGCGGTAGTTTGTGTACCGTGCGGCTCTGACCTATTCCACAACACTTCTGATCGTCCAGTTCAACATCCGATAGTTGTTGAGGGATTCGCTCAGTCTCCATTCTGGATCTTACTTCGCAGCGCACCGTGTTGCGTTGCCGGTCTTCCTCTTCCTCCACCGCCTGGTTTCCATCATTCTTCTCTGCAGGCGCAAAGCCGTTCCTCAAGTTTTTCTCGAATCCTGACGATACAGTCATCGCTACGGCGTGATAGTCAGATCACCTGGTTGAGCGTGAATCATGAATGTGGGCGAGCGGTCGGGCTGAGTTCATGTCCGAATGCTGCTCCGCATGTCGTGAGTCACCGAAACCGCTGTGCGCGACAACGGGATCCACGGACGCCGTTGTCGCGAGCACTCCCCGTGAGTGAGATCACGTGGGGCCTGTGACGGTGATTGTTCGTCCTGGCCCTGTGCCGCGGTATGATGAAGATATGATGAACGTGATGGAACCCACCGCTGAAGCCTGCACCCAACACGCGAGGGAAAGGTTCATGACCCAAAGATCACGCCAATGGCAAAGCAAGGCCGCGAACGCGTTCAACACGTCCGGTGGGTTCACATTACTGGAGCTCTTGGTCGGCGTCGCGATCGTCGGGATCATGATCACGGTTGGCGCTCCAGCAGTCACCGACTATCTGGCCTGCCAGCGGTTGAGTGCCACGGCGAGAGCGGTGGCGTCAGATCTTCAACTCTCACGCATGCAAGCGGTATCCGAGCGTGTCACCCACCAGGTCGCGTTTGCCACGAATCCACCGACATATACACGTAATCGATGGGATGTGGCGACCGTGAGCTATGTTCCGATCGAACCGTCCAAGGCCTTCAATCTCGGGGTAGATCTTACAAGCGGGGCGGCCACCGTGGTGTTTCAAACCTACGGAGCAGCGCCAGCCGGACTAACCGTCACGCTGGATTCGCAAGAATGCGGGAAACAGAGGACGGTCTCCGTCAATAGCATTGGCCGAGTCAAGCTCTTATGAGATGCAAGCCATGGCAATTGGAGCCTTCACCGTGACCCGAATGGTTCGGTACAGGCCTTTCCCCTCAAGCGGGTTTACCCTGGTGGAGGTTCTAATTGCGATGGTGATTCTCTCCGTTGGCTTGTTGGCAGTGGCGGGGATGATGGGGATAGCCATTCAGGCCAATGCCTATGGAAGCAAATTGAGTTTGGCGAACAGGTCAGCACAACAGAAGCTTGAAGAATTAAAGAATGCTGATTACGCCACGGTTGTCACCTACGCTGACGCGGCCGACGCCAACGGGCTCACGCGCTCGTGGACGGTGACCAATGACACGCCTATCGCGAATACAAAAACGATCGTGACATCGGTAACGTGGACCGATTCTAAAGGCAGATCACGAGCCGTCCAATTCAGTACGGTCATCAGTCCTTAGCCACGAGTATGTCGACGAAACTTCCCACTCCTTTTCCTCAACACAGGGACTCGTCACAGGGGTTTACCCTGATCGAAATTCTGATCGCGGGGGTGCTTGGTTTCGTGGTGCTCTCCGCGGTCTTGGATTTGATGAATAGCCAGAAGAAGACCTATGAGGTGCACGCACAAGTGTCCGAAATGGAACAATATGTGCGTGTCGGAATGGAGCAGATGATCCGTGAAATTCGAATGGCCGGGTTCGGACGGCCATCGTGGTCGGTGTGGAACGATGTCACCGGTGCATACGATATCGCGTATTCGGTTCAAGTGACGCAAGGTGCGGGAACCAATCCCGACGCCATCGATATCATTGGGGGGTTCGACGTTCTGAGCGGAGGCCTTTCTTCAGCAGCAGCCGTTGGCGCAACGACCCTCACCTTGAATGTAGGTGAAGGGGGGACATTTAACACCACGACGAAGAGCGACATTTATGTGAACGGCGTGGGAAGCGCACGGATTACCGCAGTGAATGCGGATGTGCTCACCATTGATACCGATCCCGGAACTGGGGGAGCACAGGGTTTCGCCTCGGCTGCTGTGGCTGGTACGGGCATTTACATCGTCAAGCACCACACCTATGCGGTGAGCGGGAGTATTCTGACCAGAAATGAGCATCTGGGAGGGGGGGCGCTTGAAATGGCACTGAATGTTGCAGACCTGCAGGCGACCTTCGTCACACCAGTCGTCACCCTCCGGATGGACGCAATGACCGAGCGGTCGGATCCCACATATACCAATCCGGATACCGGAGACGGCCATCGCACACGTTTCCAGACGTCGACTGTTCGTGTACGAAATCTGTAATATCGCAGCGATACGCGGAACCTGCTTGGGACATTCATCGTCGACGATCAGGGAACGGATTCTGGTAGTGAACTCGTAATAAGCGGGAGGGTGACAGCCCAATACAGCTCCGAAGCAATTGACTGGCGGGAGCGGTGCTGTTGAATATAGGGGTGGGGCCAGTGACCTAACTCTCTTGGCGGCAAGAATAAAGACATTCCTGAGGTTGAGATCTCGTTCGCCATCTCAACTCATCCAGCCGTTTTCATCGCCAATTCCCATTATTTCTGTCTTCAGGAACACCTCATTCCCCAATCTTGACATTACGACTAACGCGTCTAGAATAGGCCACGAACGGTGTAATCGAAGGTCTTTTTCTGGGAGGGTGTAGAGCCGATGGCAAAGATCGATGCGTTCTTTAAATTGATGAATGAAGAGGGGGCGTCCGACTTGCATCTCGCGGCGGGCAAGCAACCGATTCTGCGCGTTCGCGGCGAACTCGAGCGTGTGGAATATGCGGTATTGGAGAACGACGAACTCAAGGCCATGTTGTATGAAATTGCACCGGAACCCAAGGTCAAAACCTTTGAGGAAACCGGTGATGTCGATTTTGGATACGAAATTCCTGGCTTGGCCCGCTATCGCGCGAACTTTTTCATGCAACGCGAGGGCGTCGGGGCGGTCTTCCGAGAGATTCCCAGCCAGGTGATGACGGCAGATCAGCTTGGTCTTCCACCGATTCTGCTCAAGGCAGCGATGCTTTCGCGCGGGCTTGTGCTCGTGACCGGTCCCACCGGTAGCGGCAAGTCGACCACGTTAGCCGCGATGATGGATCATGCGAATAAGAATCGCAAAGATCATATTCTGACCGTTGAGGATCCGATCGAGTTCGTGCACCAGAGTCAGGAGTGTTCGGTCAACCATCGTGAAGTCGGTACGCACACGAAATCATTTGGATCTGCACTCCGGGGTGCATTGCGTGAAGACCCCGACATCATTCT
>JAJDBL010000195.1 GCA_029261375.1 Nitrospirales bacterium | reverse complement strand
CCATCACCATCGCCGTCATCGTGGCATCCAACGATCCCCTTCTCGAGATCGAACCACTCCCATCAAACTCGTCTGAATAACTTGACGTGACGCCAAGTTTTTCAAGCGACGAGAGGGGAAGATCAAACGCAGAGCTCAGCGACCCACCAATCGTCGAGTCTCGATCGGTTGCCGACGTGGCATTCTGAGATCCCTGGGCAGACTCCACGATACGTACCTTGACGATATCTCCAACTTTCTGCGCACGATTATCCTGAAAGAGAAATGATTCGCCACCTGCCGAAGCCCACAACGATCCAAGCTCGCGCGGCGGTTCAGACATGATAATGGGAGGAGCAACACGTTGCGGTGGTGGAGTCGAACATGCGACCACCCCCAAGCCCAATGGAGCCGCCGCAAGGAGTAGTCCCCACAGACGCAGATTCCGAGAAAACATCGTGTGATTGGCCCGCTTCGTCATCATCAGAAATTGATCTTCACGGTGGAGGCGTCCGTCACCTGCGCGAGAATCGGCTGCTTGGAGTCGACATTCATCACCTTAATGATCGCTCCACGATGACCGTCTTCCGTGGCAACGCCCGTCGCGAGGATCCGAATCCTGCCATGTTCGGCCACAATGGTCACTCGCTGTTTCTTTTGAATCATTGGAGGTTCATCAAGAAGTCGAGACGTGATCGGCGCGCCGGATTGGATTGGTTGTGTGGCTCGCTGACCAATGACTCGACGCGAATCAACAATATATTTACCAGCGTGAAGCGAGATCCTTACAGGCTGAAACAGCACATCGTCGTGAGCAATCACTTGATGTGTTCGAAGACGATGGGCGGCAACCAAGACTTCTCGAGAGATCTCGACATCAGCGACGATCGCATGACGCGTCGCTCGCGCTCCCTTGGACTGTACAACCATCTCAAACCCCACCCGCCCAACAGGAACTCGCGAATCTCGCATCGTCAGACGCGTGCTGACCTCCTCGGTCGGAAGAGATATCGGGTTCGTCGGAGACGTAATTCGGACCACAACATTGTGTGGAATAATCTGTAGTTGATCGAGACGATCACGCACTATTTTTTCGACATCAACTCGCATCTGTTCGAGCGAAAGCTGTCCTGAACTCGACTGAGACCACACCGGAAACGCAAGAATCACGACGATCAAGGTCGCAACGCTCAGCACAAATCTATGATGAGCTCTCATCCATTTCACTCCTCCACGATGCACTTGGCGATCCATTATCGTTTCAGATTATTTGCCGTTTGTAACATTTCATCTGCGGTCTGAATCGCTTTGGAATTCACTTCATAACTGCGTTGTGCCACGATAAGATTTACTAATTCCTCAGCAATATTCACATTTGAAGTTTCCAATGCCCCTTGGGCGATCGTGCCAAACCCCGGCGTTCCGGGAGTTCCCAGCAACGGCTCACTCGAAGAGAAGGTCGGACGGAAGAGGTTTCTTCCCATCGCTTCTAACCCCGAGGGATTCTCAAACCGTGCCAGCTGAATGGCCCCCACCTGAGCAGGAGTATTGTTGCCCGCGATCTGCGCTGAGACCGTCCCGTCTGACCCAATCGTCAATTTCAGCGTGTTCACCGGAATATTGACTGGGGGATTGAGCAAATCACCATCAGCCGTTGTGACGTTCCCCTGGAAATCTCGCTTCAAGTCACCTGCTCGTGAATACGCCAGTGATCCGTCGGGAAGAGTGACCTGGAACAAGCCATCACCCTCAACCGCTAAATCCAACTGCCCTTCGGTCTGACGCAAATTTCCTTGACTAAATTCCTTCTGGACTGATGTCGTTCGTACACCTGTTCCGATCTCAATACCATTTGGAACGGTCGTTGACACCGATTGTGAGCCTCCAGAAAGTCGCAAGTTCTGGTACAAGAGGTCTTGAAACCCGGGACGATTCTTTTTGAATCCGACCGTGTTGACGTTGGCAAGGTTGTTCGCAATGACATCAATGTTGAGCTGCTGCGCACTCATACCAGTCGCGGCCGTATGAAGTCCTCGAATCATGCGTGTCTTCCTTTCGTCTGTGTAACGTTTGAAACAGTTCGCAGGGTGTTCAAACAGGCTGCCCAGCGAGGCCGCAGCAAGCGAAGGGGCGAATCGTACTCCCCGTACGTTGAGCCCCCGCGCGAAGCGAGAACGCCGCTGGCGGACTGTTTCAATATCCTGCTAGTTTCCACTGATGCCTTCAATAGCCTTCCCGGTCGACTCATCGATCGTTGTAATGACTTTTTGTGCCGCTTGATACGCTCGTACGGCATCGATCATGGCCTGAATTTCATGAAAGGGATTGACGTTGGAATCCTCTCGAAATCCCTGCCGTATCGAGCCTGTGGCGCGAGCTTCCAACGGTGTTCCATCGAGCAACGTTGTCCCAACCCGGCGGACTTCCCGTGTCGTGTCGAATGTCACTAATTTCAGAGTGTCAATGACTATGTCCTTGTCTTTTCCCGGCAGCTTCACGGCAATCTTGCCGTCAGCTCGCACAATAAGTTCGCCTTCCGGAACCGTAATACGTCCATTCTTTCCGTGAATGGGAAAGCCCTCTTTCGTAGTCAACACGCCTCTTTCGTCACGCGTCACTTTGCCAGTGCGGGTATAGCGAGTGCCCTCTCCGGTCTCGACGGCAAAGAACCCTTCGCCATCAATGGCAAGATCAGTGGAATCCTCTGTTTGACGAAGCTTGCCAGCAGATAAATCCGGCTCTGCATGCACCATGACGCCCACGGTAGGAAATCTCATTTGGTCATAGCGATGGACGGTTTTTGCTGCCTCGGTGAAGGGCATCATTTCAAAAACAGGCCGATCTTTTCGATAGCCAGCCGTCTCGAGGTTGGCAATATTGTTCATGACCGTCGCGAGCCGATGCTCCTGCGCGATCGATCCGGACATGATTGGGTAGATAGCCCCGTTCATGACATCACCTTTCCTAGTTGTTTACCCATTTCATGCTAACGGGTAACTAAGCAAGAAGGATGCCCAAGGCATAGTCAACGATTGCGGGCTGAAATAGACGCTTGGCAGGAGACCTATGATCTCCATGAGGGCATTACAGCCTAGTAGTGACTAAAAAGGATGGAAGTTTTTGCCTAGCAAGTTACGGCAAGGCTACCGTGAGGGACCGCGGGACACGGTGTCAGGATGATGACGTCTAGCGTCACAAAGAAAGACTATTTAGGGCGTGGTGGAAGGAGCAGAGCTTGCAAGAAACGAGGAGAGTTACTTTAGGAAGAGAATGTACATCGCGCCTTGATCGCCACCGCCATCGTCGTCACCGTTTGCGCCAATAGCAAGATCTACAATCCCATCGCCATCCAAGTCCCCAAGGCTCGCGGCAGATGTACCAAACGAATCAGTATTGCCGAGGGGGGTGAACGGTGCCGACAATCCGCCCAACGCACTGGAGATCTTCTGCTCAGCTTTGACTGTTCCATTGGTATTCAGGAAGAGGACATACAAGGCTCCAGCATTGATGCCTGGTCCATCATCGTCACCACTCGCGCCTACGGCAATATCCTCAACGCCATCCCCATCCAAATCGCCAAGTCCAGCGACCGACGAACCTAACGTATTGTTGACAGTTAGAGGCCCAGTAAACCCGCCCGCGATACCAGAGATCTTCTGCTGTCCCTTAACTGTCCCATTGATGTTCATGAACAGAATGTAGACAGCACCTTGCCCTCCACCAGTTGCGCTGGTGTCAAAGAGCGAACCAACAGCCACATCCTTCACCCCGTCTCCATCAAGATCCCCGATGTTGGCCACGGAGCTTCCAAAACGCCCTCCAAATGGCACAGTGCTACCGTCAAACCCTCCAGCCGTGCTGGAGATCTTCTGTTGCCCTTTGACCGTCCCATTCATATTCATAAACAGAATATAAATCGCGCCCTTGTTGGTCGTTCCATCATCGTCTAACAGGGCACCAACGGCGAGATCTTTTACCCCATCCCCATCGAGATCCCCGAGATTTCCTAGGGCATGTCCAAAGGCGTCGCTAAGCCCAAGGGCGGAGCCGGGAAACCCTCCGGTTCCATCAGCGATTTTCTGGTGGGACTTCACGGTCCCATTCGCATTCATAAACAAGATATATACAGCCCCAAAGTCTGTACCACCGGTATCATCGCTTCTCGCGCCCACAGCGAGATCCTTAACTCCGTCCCCATCAAGGTCGCCGAGATCTGATACGGCAGAACCAAACGCGTCAAGATCGACAAGGCTGGCCGTAAAGTTCCCTGCGGTATCAGAGATTTTCTGCTCAGACTTTACTGTCCCATTCGCATTCAGAAACAGAACGTACACGGCACCGCGGCCATTACCCCCGTCGTCATCGAAAGGAGCTCCAACCGCAAGATCTACCACCCCGTCACCATCCAAATCCCCAAGGTTGGCGACGGATTCGCCAAATTTATCAGAGATGTCCAGGCTGCCAGTAAAACCACCTTGGGTTTCCGATATTTTCTGCTTCGATTTGACGGTTCCGTCTGGGGGGCCAGCGGCCATCGCAGTAAACGTCACCGAGTCCACCGCACTATTCACTGAGCCATCATTGACTATGAGCTCAAAGACATAGGCACCCGCCACATCCGGCGTAAATGTCGGAGCCACTCCGATAAGACTGGATAAAGCCGCAGTACTTCCTGCCGGTTTCGATACGAACGTCCAACTAAAGGTTATGGGATCTCCATCGAGATCAATCGAATCACTCCCATTCAGAATCACAACGGAACCCACCGTCACAGACGCGTCGCCGCCAGCGTTGGCAATTGGCGGCATATTCACCGCAACCCCCATGGTAAGGAACGACCACGTCACGGGGCTGGTAAGCGGGTTCCCGACGGCATCCGTCACACCCGTGGTCAGGGTGGCTGTATAGCTCCCTCCAGCAGCTAGCGGCAAAAACGGTGTAAAAAATGTCTTTTTGTCGGTCACGTTGTAGAACACTGCACCCGAAATTGGGCTGCCGGCATGGGTTAACGTAAAGGTCGACGTGGTAAAGGTCGACGCTCGCATACGTTCGGAAAAGGTTGCACTAATTTCAGGCTGCGTTCCAACATTGGCCCCGTTTGCGGGAAGCATCGTCATGACACTGGGACTCCCCGCGACCACGTCAGGTGGTGATAGGACAATTCGTAGGGAAGGCGATTGGCCAGCTGTGATTGTCACCGTGACGCGACCTTCGTAAAAGGCGGTGCCAGTGCCGTCCGAGGTGTGATATGCCTTTACCGTAAACGTGCGTTCAACGCCAGTCTCAACAGTCGTTGATAGCGGAACAAATTGACCAGAATCCACGCCGTGGACCGTGCGGGTCGGTGTGGTTAGTCCTTGACCCGTCACTT
>JAJDBL010000194.1 GCA_029261375.1 Nitrospirales bacterium | reverse complement strand
GCAGCTTGATTTTGCTCTATCCGGTCACCTCGAACGTTTAAGGCGACGATAAACGCGGATGCACAACCGAAGACTACGAGCTTAAGAAATAGGGACTTCCATATCATGTGACGCGAGCGACAACTCGCTTTCTCGCGAGATGGATCGCTTCTCCATGGATGTCTTCGGCGGCTTCCATGAGCCCTTCTGCCCATGTCGGGTGGGCGTGGATGGTATGTGCAAATGCTTTGGCTGTGGCGCCGAGTTTCATGCCGAGTGCCGCTTCATGGATCAGGTCGGCCGCATGCGCACCCACAATGTGAACACCAAGAATACGGTCGGTGTCAGCATCTGCAATCATCTTGAAGAGTCCGGTGGTTTCACCGTGCGCATGTGCCTTTCCTAATCCGATTGGGCGAAATTTTCCTACGCGTGTTTGAATTCCCTTGGTACGCGCCTCATCCTCAGTCAGGCCAACCCTTCCCACTTCGGGAACGGTAAAGATTCCTGCGGGAATGACATCCTCATCAATCTCGATGGCATCACCAAGTGCGTTCTCGACCGCGACTTTTCCATGATGTGAGGCAACATGCGCCAACATGGACCGTCCCGTTACATCGCCAATCGCGTAAATGCCTTCAGCGGTGGTTTCCAGGTGTTGATTAACCGTAATCTCGCCTCGACTTCCAACCGCCACACCAGCTTTCTCCAACCCTAACTCCTGGGTCTCAAAGCATCGTCCCACTGCAACCAACAATCGGTCGGCTTCGACGATCGTCCCGTTGGACAGGGTAAGTTCTACCGCAGAGTCTGATTCCTTGACTTCGCTTACTGAAACTCCAACGTGGATCTTAATCCCCTGTTTCTTAAACGCAGACTGAATCTGTGAGGATACCTCAAGGTCTTCCCCAGGCAACACACGACTCATCAGGTCAACAAGCGTGACCTGGCTACCCAAGCCCTGAAAGAGCGACGCGAACTCACAACCCTCGACACCAGCACCGATGATTACCAGTCTCGGAGGAAGCTCCGTCATATCTAAGAGTTCTCTACTCGTCACAATGGTCTTACCGTTCACCGGAAACATTGGCAGCGTTGCCGCCTTCGAGCCGGTGGCAATAATCAGCGCGTCCGCAGTAATCACAGTTTCTTCTGTTCCCGTCCTTGAACGCACAGCAATGGATCGTTGGTCAACCAATGATGCTCGCCCTTCAATCAATTCGACTCCCCAGGACGTGAACAGCGCACGAACGCCCTTGGCTAAGTTCTGCACGATGGTATTCTTTCGATTGATCATGCTCTGCAGATCCGGCACGATTCGACCTTGAACCTGCACGCCAAACTCAGAGGCTCGTCTCACTTGCGTCAGCACATCCATGCACGCCAACAGGGCTTTGCTCGGAATACAGCCCCATTGAAGACACACACCACCAATGACGCCATCTTCGACCACGGTCACTTGTGCCCCACGTTGTGCGGCGCGAATTGCCGCAACGTACCCCCCGGGACCGGCCCCGAGAACTACCAGATGCATGGATGGCTGCCACGCGAGGAAAAGAGAATCACCAATCAGTCGTTTCCTTCACCACGGATATATGCCTCGTAGGCTACGTGATCCATCAAATGACTGACATCGGCTTCAGCATCAAGCGTGATCTCAACGATCCACCCCTCACCATACGGATCGCTGTTCACAAGATCTGGACTGGTCTGAAGCCCTTCATTGATTCGCGCAATCGTACCGTTTATCGGGCTATAGATTGGTGACGTGGCTTTGGTTGATTCCACTTCGCCGATTTCCTCACCTATCTTGACGACCCTCCCGGCCTCAGGGAACTCGACGTACACGATATCTCCCAACGCCTCTTGAGCAAACTGGCTAATGCCGACCAGACTACGCTCCTGTTCTACCTTGACCCACTCATGCTCTTTCGTATATCGCAACGTACTAGGGACCATCATCACCTCTAAACACCAATCCGACACCCTGTTGAAGGCCAAGGGCCGCTTTGATCTCTGCGGCTTCCTTCACCGTTGACCACATTCGACTTCTTCCTGACACCAGGACAAACACCTTTGACGGATCATCAAGCAGCTCCGTCATCTGGGTCGCGGCCTGAGCCAGCGGCTGACCAGTCACGTTCCGCATCTCTTGATCAGTCGCAACGACAATATACTGGTCAAACATATGCCGTCTCGACTCGAGAAAATCCTCAGCGTATCGCACCAGAGCTCGCCGCGGGTTCACCATCGTATCCGCCCGTAACTCGATGCCGAATTTCATCCCTGGATGCTCCTGACGTACCTCATCCATGATACGGTCCAATATCGAAAGATACTCGCGGTTTTTCCATCCAACCCAACGCCAAAAATCAGGAGAAAACTCTTCCCGCGTTTGTGAAACGCGCACCGCCCGACTCGACTCCTGCGCCCACATCGGAAGCGGTGACCGAAACAGGTTGACGGGAGATAACCGCTGCTCGAAATCTCTCTGAAAACCCTCCAACCCATGTTGGCTAAACCCATCCAAAGGACCAGATGATGGATCGAATCGAAAGATGATGAGATCAACTGCAGCAGCTGCAAGCTCCCGACACGCGCTCGTTACTTCAGCCTGAAACCCGGGATGAAAGAGATCCGGGGAACGCGATGACCTCAGCGACCGACTGCTGTTTTGAAAGCGAGCATCGCGCCACAAGGCCTGAGTCTCGCCAAAACTTTCTTCCCTGAGATTCAGCACCGTGAACACTCTGACCCCTTGTCGATGAGCCTCTGCGGCGAGCTGGGTCCACCCTCGCTCACTTTGATGATCCCGCCGAGAGAATTCTTGCTGAACAACGAGCGTATTGACGCCGCCATTCTTGATCGACGACACCCATTGTCTAACAGCTGATCGATCTGTAGTACCGGGACGACGAGAGGTCTCTTCCCAGCCCAAAGCCGGTCCCCGAAGCCACGGCTCTATCGTAGGCTGAACTTGGGGTAAAGCGGGTTTAAGCGAGGGGAGGAGCGGAGTAGGAAAAAAATTCTTGGTATCACTCGCACAGCCACCGGTGACTCCAAGCACCGTGACCAAGAGCAGGAATGGTATCAACACCTAGGCAGCCTCTAACTAACGAGGTCGACACGTACCATGTGTTCCTCTGTTACCCAAAAAGAGTGAGGTCCTCGTCCTTAAAAAAGAATGAAATCTCTTCGAGTGCGGTCTCTGGAGCATCAGACCCATGTACGACATTACAATCAAGACTAGCTCCGAACGCTTTACGAAGTGTTCCTTCAGCCGCCTCTACTGGATTCGTCGCTCCCATCAAGTCGCGATGGCGAAGAATGGCATTCTCTCCCTCAAGTGCCAAGACGACAATAGGGCCGGACGACATAAACGAGGTCAAGTCACCATAAAACGGGCGCTCACGATGAATATAGTAAAACTTCTCGGCTTGTTCCTTGGTGAGGCGTGTCGATCGTATGGCAATCGGATTCAAACTATCTTGTTCATACCGACGGATAATCTCACCGACGACCTTGGCTTTCACTCCATCAGGTTTGATGATTGCTAGTGTTCGTTCAAGCATTTCCTCTGGATCCCCTTCTACAATTCAATGTCAGACAACTCATATGTAGCGCGACCATCTTATCATCCTGCCATCTGGCTCGCCAGATCCTCAGGACGAAACACCCCGCGCTCGGTAATGATGCGGGTCACAAGGCTTGCTGGCGTCATATCAAATGCTGGATTGTGGATCGCCGTATGCTCAGGCGTGATGCGCGTTTTCCCCAGAACCTCAGCAACCTCATCCGTGTCCCGCTCCTCGATCGGAATTCCCTCGCCAGAAGGCATAGCGAAATCAATCGTTGAACTCGGCGCAGCCACGTAAAACGGCACATCGTGAGCATGCGCGAGCACTGCAACGCTATAGGTGCCTATTTTATTGACCACGTCTCCATTCGCGGCGATTCGGTCCGCGCCGACAACACACAACTGAATTTTGCCTTGGCGCATAAGAGTCCCAGCCATATTGTCGGTAATCAGTGTGACAGGAATATTATCCTGTTGAAGCTCCCAAACCGTCAGTCGAGCGCCCTGAAGTACTGGACGGGTCTCGCCAGCAAGCACCGCGATGTTTTTCCCGTCCTCAAACGCAGCTCGAACCACACCCAGCGCGGTGCCATATCCTCCTGTGGCAAGCGCCCCGGCGTTACAATGTGTCAACACCGTCTGACCATCCGCCACCAGATCAGAACCATGCCGCCCAATCGCGTGATTCATCGCGATATCTTCCTTCAGAATGATGCATGCTTCATCAATGAGTCGTTGCTTCAAATCAGGAAGTGACCGGTCTTTCTCTGCGTACATCACGGTCTTCATACGTTCGATCGCCCAAAACAAGTTCACGGCCGTTGGGCGTGTCGCGGCGAGGTGGTCACAAACCGCTAACACTTCCTCTGAAAATCGAATGAAGGTATCCGCGTTCGATGCCTGCGCGCCAAGCACGACCCCCATGGCCGCAGCGATGCCAATCGCGGGTGCACCACGGACGCTCAGTCCTCTGATTGCGTCTGCCACAACGCGATAATCACTACAATCCATATAGGTGACGTTATGTGGCAATTGCTGCTGATCCAGCAGTCGGACCA
>JAJDBL010000193.1 GCA_029261375.1 Nitrospirales bacterium | reverse complement strand
CACGGCGGTCTTCAACAGCTTGAAGAGATTATTGCACAGAAACATGTCGAGATAGTGGTGGTGGCGATGTCTGAGCGTCGAAGTGCGCTTCCGATTGACCAGCTCTTGAATCTGAAGTTGGCTGGGGTGTGTGTGGAAGATGGTGCAGCGTTCTATGAACGACTCAGTGGAAAAATTGGGTTGGCCGAACTAAAACCTAGTGTGTTAGTGTTCAGCGAAGGTTTTCGTTGGACAGACGCAGCTGTCAAGCGAGGTATGGATATTCTTCTGGCGTTTGTCGGCCTCGTCCTTGCATCTCCCATTTTCTTTTTTCTCCCACTCCTCATCATGCTTGAGTCCCGAGGGCCGGTATTTTATCGGCAAGTGCGTGTGGGGATGTTCGGACGCCCGTTCATGATGTTGAAGTTCCGCTCCATGCGACAGGATGCAGAGGTGCCTGGTAAGGCGATGTGGGCTCAAGAGAATGATCCTCGTGTAACCGGATTGGGACGATTCCTAAGAAAATACCGCTTCGACGAGCTTCCGCAGCTCCTCAATGTGCTTCGGGGTGAAATGAGTGTCGTTGGGCCTCGCCCTGAGCGGCCTGAGTTCGTGGAATCGTTGCGTAGGGCCGTTCCGTACTACGCGTTGCGACTCGCCACAAAGCCAGGAATTACGGGGTGGGCTCAGGTCATGTTCCCGTATGGTGCCACCGTTCAGGACGCTGCTGAAAAGCTTCAGTACGATATGTATTATCTCAAGCATATGTCTATTGCCTTCGATTGTAGGATCGCCGTCAAAACAGTCCGAACCGTGCTATGTGGTTCAGGCGCACGATAGGTGGACGAGTTCGTCCGTGTGCGCTGTTCGCTACACTGTATAGAAGATTGACACGCTGATATCGAAGGCGATGACGCCGTCTTCGAAAACGCAGAACATCAAATATGGATTCCCTCTGTTAATCCGACGGCTTGGTCCTATCTAGGCCATCGTTCCGCTGTAGTCCTTGGTATTCCAAATGGTTATGAGGTCGATCGGCTTGGAACTCTGGTCGAGAGTGTGACCGTGGAGTAGCTCCACCCCCCTTCCTGGCTTAGCGTTAACGTGCTTAAGTTCACGGGCCAAAACACCGATACATTCAACAGTTCGTTGCCATTTGGTGATACAATCTATGGGCTCAATTTGTCTGTTTCTCTTGCCTGGGTTTCACCCAGTGTGGCGGTAGCACCTCTTTTTTCTGCATTGCTAAGTTCCACAATTGCAATAGAACGTGCTTATAACTGATAGCAACGCTATCTTGCTGATATAGCTGGCCAATGGTACTGCTCCAGTACCTAGAAACAGCATTCCACTTCGCACATATAAAAGGATGCTCTCTTGCTCAATGCGCTAACAATTGACGTTGAAGACTACTACCAAGTTTCCGCGTTTGAATCGTCCGTGCGATTCGATGATTGGGGGACGTTTGAAAGCCGTGTTGAGCGGAATACTCAACGAATGTTGGAGATTCTCGCGGAAGTCGATGTTAGGGCTACGTTTTTCACGCTTGGATATGTTGCCGATCGACACCCTGGTCTTGTAAAGGCTATTCATGCTGCTGGGCATGAGGTAGCTTCGCATGGATACGCCCATCGCCTCGTCTACAACATGACCCCAGAAGGGTTTCGAGAAGATTTGAAGAAAACAAAGCGTGTTCTTGAAGATCTCACTGGCTCTCCTGTGCTTGGATATCGCGCGGCAAGTTATTCCATTACCGAGCAGAGTTTCTGGAGCCTCGCTATTCTTGTGGAAGAGGGGTTTGAGTACGATTCGAGTATTTTTCCGATTCGCCATGATCGATATGGAATCTCTGGATTTCCTCGGTTTCCTCATCGGATGACGATAGAGGGAGGCTCACTTATTGAGTACCCTCTCTCGACGTTGCAGCTCGCCGGAGCTGTGATCCCCGTTGCGGGTGGCGGCTATTTTCGGCTCTTTCCCTATGGTTTTACTCGATGGGCGTTGCGACGGATCAACTTCGCAGAGAAGCAACCCGTCATCATGTATCTTCACCCGTGGGAGATCGATCCCGATCAGCCTGAGATGCCATCAAGCGCGCTTACGCGGTGGCGCCATCGCGTGAATCTTGACAAGACTGAGGGAAGGTTTAGAAGTCTCATACGTGATTTTAAGTTTGGGCCTGTCCGTGAAGTGATCAAGTCTCTTGGTCTTACTCGCGATTCCGTCTCCCATTCGTGATCACACTTCTCATGCGTACAATGCTTCGTCTATCTATCTAATGGATGTCTCTGTTCTCATGCACCCCGGAGAGGCTTCAGGGTGGGATGACTATGTGGAGCGTCATCCCACCGCAACGAACTACCATCAATTGGGTTGGAAATCTGTCATCGAGCGTGGTTTTGGTCACAAAACCCACTACCTGCTTGCACGAGACGGAGAAACGCTTGTCGGTCTTCTTCCGCTGGTGATCATGAAGAGTAGGTTATTCGGGAAATTTGCCGTATCCATGCCGTTCTTTAACTATGGGGGAATGTTGGCCGATGATGAGGCGATTGAAGAAGCGCTATTGGCAGCTGCCAAGCGCACCGCCATTGAAGAACAATCCAGTCATATCGAGCTCCGTCATCAATCGACACACGGTTTCGGGTTACAGGTGCGGCAACATAAGGTCACCATGATATTGGATCTTGCCGAAAGTGTTGAGCTTCAGTGGAAGGGACTCGATGCGAAGGTCCGCAATCAGGTTCGAAAGGCGGAAAAGTCAGAGTTGTCTGTAGAGACCGGCGGGACTGATCTTCTCTCCGACTTCTATGGGGTCTTTTGTCGGAACATGCGTGATCTTGGAACGCCGGTGTATGGACTTTCGTTTTTTAAAGAGATTCTGAGAAGCTTTCCCTCATCGACATCAATTTTCGTCGTTCGATTGGATGGACGACCGGTTGCAGCAGGAATCGCTAGTGGATTTAAGGAAACGATCGAAGTCCCGTGGGCATCTTCCCTCCGAGAATATCGAAATCTGTGTCCCAATATGCTTCTTTACTGGAGTATGATTTCCTCGTCTATCGACCGCGGGTTCAGAAAGTTTGACTTTGGCCGGAGCACCCCAGGGGAAGGGACCCACAAGTTCAAGGAGCAATGGGGCGCGAAATCCTTCCCTCTTGCATGGGAGTACTGGACTGGGAATGCCAAGGATCTGCCCGACCTGAGTCCCAAAAACCCCAAGTACGAGCGCGCGATTGAGCTCTGGAAGCGCCTCCCGGTGGCCGTAGCAAATCGCCTTGGCCCCTCGATCGTTCGTAATATTCCATGAGGCTGTTACCAGCCCCACGAACTGTTCGTGTCGATTTCTCAGGTGAGAGACGCGTCTAACATAATAGTGGTTGGCGTTGGACCGCTCTCGTAGCAACCGCGTTAGAGCCCAACACGATTCGTATGAAAGCTTTGGTGCTAGCGGGAGGCAAAGGGACACGTCTCCGGCCTCTCACGCATAGCGCGGCAAAGCAACTTATACCGGTCGCCAATCGCCC
>JAJDBL010000192.1 GCA_029261375.1 Nitrospirales bacterium | reverse complement strand
TCGTCTTGAATGCTTTTTCATACGTCCGGAGAACGTTATGAACATGGTGGATGGCAACGCTCATGACAACGTGCCCGCCTTGGCAGGCTCAGGTGTGTCATCCTCAACAGCTGCATGAACGAGCGCTCTGAGTTCACAGGCTGACTGATAAATCCTCGCGCAATAGGCCTGAACCTTTTCATCTTGAGACACGCGTTCTCCTAACTCAGCATAGGTCAAAATTGGAGCGAGCTTATTGTTGATGATGTGGCACAGACGTGCTCTTGCCTCCAGAGCATGTTCACCCTCACCGATGCACAGGGGATCAAGCACCAGCGTCGATTGACTATCCAAGGATGGCCTCACAGCCCTCACGTATCCTCCACAATCCGCACTGGAGTCCGACACCCCGTGTACTGTAACGTGTCATCGTTCAGCCCTCTAGCCTATGATCCTTGTGTTGTGCCACTTGTATAGCCACGGATCGCCGTACGACCTTGATGAACGGAACGAAGCGACGTGCCTAGTTCCTCCCCCCAGAGGGCGAGCGCGTCTTGGGTCGCGTGTAACTTCTCAAGAGACTCTTGTACCGCTTGAGACAGTTGCTCAACGTCTGGATGGTCTGAGTGATCAAAAGCGCGACTTTCCAAACTCGTCAACACATCGCTCCACACATTCTGGATGTCCTCACACAGACGTGAACTTTCCTCGGTCAATGCCGCAAGCGCCTCTTCATTTCGGTCGCGAATGGCAACTGACGCCTGGTCCATCAACTGTCCGTAGTCTTCGTGCTGCTGCATCGATCGTGTCATCGCCCAGCTCCAACCGCTGCGGGCATCGCCGCTGCTGGCTGCGCCAGCACACGCCACGCGTCCCGTAACTCTTGTAGTGGCCCCATCACGGCATCAATCCGTTCTGGATCATTGTGATAATTGGCCAACGTCAGTTGCTCCAACATATAGGTATAGAGCGCATCGAGTTTGACCGCGATATCACCTCCACGCTCCTTATCGAGCACCACCTGCAATTCCGTAAGAATGTCGATGACCTTCACCATCGCGATACATTTTGCTTCGAGATCGCTCTCCACCATCCGCTCTCTTGCGACAGTGAGTTGCATAATCGCTTTGTCATAGAGCATCGCCACTAGCTCAACGGGTGATGCGAATTGAATATGGTTCTGTCGATACTGATTGATCGCCTGATTTGCAAGCATCGTCATGTCCTATCGATTGCTAATTACGGTCGCTAAGTTCTGCAACCCAGCCAATGTGCTCGCCAAAGCCTGACTCTGAGTCTGAAATGCACCCAGTAACACTTCTAAGCGTTGAAATTGCGATCGAGTCCGCTGTTCAAACGCCAGGATTCGAATATCCTTCCGCTCAACCTCCGTGTCAATATCCTCGATGGACTTGGTGAGTCCATCCTGCCGTGCTTGAATCGCCCCACCTTCCTTTACCGCTGCTTCAATAATGCTTGCCATGCGGTCAGCAACACCGGATGACACGGTGATGTTCCCCAAACTTCCGGTTAAGCCTGGAGGAATGCGAATGGCGAGACCATTTTCTGTTCCCCCTGAGCTACTCGTGAGGACATCCCCGACGCCGGTAGCAGCACGCCCATTAATTGTTCCCTTGACATCGACACCTGTCCCGACCGTGAGGGTGTTACTAAACCCAGACTGATTCGCAGCATCGTTGAGATTCGAGAGGACTTCAACCTTGAAATCATCCCCGAATTCCGTCGAGGTGATGGTGACCGTCCCATTGTTGTTGGAAGCACTGACCGCCATTTCTTTGGTAGCGAAAGCGCTATTCAATGCGTTCACGATGTCATTGACCGTGCTCCCAGCCGCTAGAGACACTTGTGTCGACACTGGAGTTGCACCTTGTGCCGTGACGTCAGTAAAAAAGTTAACCGACAGTGTTTCGGGAGCAGCGATACCGCCCACCAATACCGCGTTTGCTCCAGCGGCAGTCGCCTTCGTCGGCGCCGTCGTGATCTGAATTCCGTACGTTCCGGGCTGGGTAGCATCTGTCTTGCTCACAAAGTCCACCGCTGAATTCGTTGGCACCCCAATCCCGATAAACAACCTGGTGACGTCATCAATATTCGCGGCAATCGCGGCATCCAGTTCGGACGAATTCAGCGTCAATTTGCCGGTCGTCTCATTGGAAGTAATGCCGATCGCGGCCAGACTGTTCACGCTAGTACTCGCGCCGGGAACACGTGATGTAATCAGATCTTGGAGCTGCCGTTGCATGGTGCTCGTCGTGATATCCCCAAGCAACGGGTTCGCTTCACCGAGGTCAGGGTCAAAGCTTAATTGATCATTGAGGTACTCAATCGCGTCGTTATAGGAAGAGATAAATCCGTCGACAAGACTTTTGATACTGCTCGTCTCAGCCGTCACGACGACATCGATCGTTTCAGAGGCATCGGCTTTTGACAAATCCAAGGTCACCCCTTGAATGGCATCGGTAATAGTATTGGACGACTTGACCAACGTGAGGTTTCCAACCTCAATCACCGCATCCTTGGCAACCTGGAGGCTTGGATTAAACACGTCAACACCAAACGTATCGTCAGCGGCCAACGTTCCCGACAGTGCTCCAAACGAGATCTGGACACCTTCGTTGGTGGTATTAGATGACACCGCCCCATCCACAAAATTCGTGAGCGACGTCTGTGTCGCAATGGCATTGGTCCCATCGTATGCTGCGCCGTTGGCTCCGAGAAATGTGATACCGCCATCAATTGAATATTTATAGGTCGCGGTTCCAGGATCTCCACCAGCCACAATTTTGACCGAAAAGCTCTTGTTCGTTGACCCGGTATAGGTATTGCCGGCATTCGATGACACGGTACCAGCATAGCTATTGGTCGTCGTAGCAAACGCCGCTTCAATCTTCTTATTCGTGAAATCAAGGGTGGTCGGATTCTGACTGATAGAAATGGTGTTCACTGACCCTGATTTCTTGGCGGTGAGGCTTAATCGGTACGGATTGGAACCAGACCCATCATTCACGATCGACGCACTCACATCCCCGTTGGCTCCATTGATCGCTTCTCTGAGCTGACTGAGGGTGGTCGACGTGGTCACCGCCACATTAATTTCTTTTCCCGCTGGACCAGCCTTGACTGTGAATGTTCCGGCAGCGCTTGCGACTCCGGTCGTATCCTGATCGACAAATCCCTGAGCCGCAATTGATTGGGCTTGCGCCAGTTGATTCACTTTGACCTGACTCGTGCCAGGAAGCGCTGTACTGTCAACCGTGGCAGAGAGAAGATCGAGGCCAGAGGACGACTTCGTCACCGATACAGCATTACCGTTGAAATTCGAAAGCGATGATAACGAGACTGCGGCAGTTTTCAGGCCAGAGAGTTTTAAACTCAAGACACTAAACTCAGCACTCGTCGTTTGGAATGCCGTTTTTTGATTCAGAAGAAGCACGCTTGGGCGCTGTTCAACCGCAACAAGTTGCGCAACCAAGTCATCGATGGGAATTCCGGAGATGAGACCAGACGCTGTCGCAATCATATCGCCTCCCTCCATCCCCTGACGCTGTCTGCGCGTACGCAATCCCAATTACCCATATGAACTCACCAGTGACCCATTCAAATCTTCGAGGTTTTCAGCGAGTTTCAGCGCGACATCCTGTGGAATCTGCCGCACCAGTTCTCCAGTTTCTTGGTCTGTGACTGAAACGACAACTTGATCTGTCGCACCCTCAACCCTGAACTGAATCGAACGCTGATCGAGGTGAAGGCGGCTATTGATGGCTTCAACTGCCGCTTCGAGGTCAACTCTGTCAACCTGTTGAGTCTCTGTCTGAGATTGGCGGGATGCCGGCTCGGGCGATGGAGAAGTTGTTTTGGCTGGAGTTGGGGATGGACGAGTCGGTTCAACCGCCGATTTGGGACTGAATGACCCAACAGGTGGGATCACGCCCTCATCGATTTTCATGGCCTGTGCCTCCACACATATACATACATCACTATCCTATGGAGGGGGACCGGCCCCGCCTTCCGGCGGAGCCGATCGGTTGTTCCCTTCCGTTTATGCTTACTGCAGGAGCTGCAATGCAACCTGCGGGGCCTGATTGGCCTGAGCCAAAATAGCCGTCGCAGCCTGTGTCAGAATCTGAGCTCGTGTGAACTTTGCCGTTTCTAACGCAAAGTCAGCATCACGAATCCGCGATTCTGCAGCCGATTGGTTCTCTGCAGCCACGTTCAGAAATTCAATGGTACTCTGAATACGGTTTTGAACAGCACCGATATCAGATCGAGCGCTGTTGAGTGAATCCAAAGCCGAATCCAACTGAGTGATAGCGGTATTCGCACCAGCCGCAGTTGAAATATCCAGGGTACTCAGATTACCCGACGCCACAAATGTTGACGTGGCAATTGATCCGAGGTCGGATGTCGTCCCGCCAATGGTAAAGTTCGAGGTTGACGAGAGCGCCACGCTCGACCGGACAATCCCGCTCTTACCGGTGAACGAAATATCCGTTGTGCCGGCATTGCCTAGCGAGGTTTGTGCTGTCGCCGACGCTGACACACTAATGTTTCTGCCATCCGCCGCACTCAAGCTAAGTTTGCCAGCGGTCACGGAAGCCGTCACGCCTGTAGCTGAAGATTGGGCATTAATGGCACCCGCTAACGAACCATCGGAATCGTTGGTCGCCACGGTCACGGCTCCGATATTGATCCCGTTGATGATCAGGTCGCCAGAAGCAAGCGTGCCGGCTACTGCCGCGTTAACGAAGTTCACGGCTGTCGCGCTGACGCTTGAAGATACGCCCGTCGTTCCAGCAACTCCATTGATTGCCGCGGACTTGGCAATGGCCGAAGACTGTCCATTGGACGAGGTAACGACGTTGGCAACTAGTGATCCGACGAACGCTGCGGAGATTCCAAACAGATCCTCGAACACGGCTGCGGCGCTTCCTGCCGCAGACGCCGTACCGCTGGTGTAGAGCGCGATATCTGCTCCGTTGGCCGCCTCGAGGACGACAAAGGATGAGTCGACAACACGCGCTGAGATATTGGTGATATTCGCGCTGTTGACCGCAGAGACGACATCCGCTGCAATCGTGCCGGTGCTCGCGCCCGAGGTTAACGCGGTCAAGTCGACCCGAGTGGTATTGATATAGAGACTGAGGTTGTCAACATTAGCCGCCGAAATTCCTCCTGCGGCTGACGCTACGGCAATTCCACCACCAATGCTCAATACAGAAACCTGGTCGTCACTTGACGACGTTGCAAGAACATTGGTTCCGTTAATGGTGAATTCCCCGGCTGAAAGACTTCCGCCGCCGTTCACGCCCTGCGACGCGCCATCACCGATATTGGCGGTCGTCGTCGCTGACTTTCCGAGCGCCGTGGCTCTGGCATCACTGAGAGCGAACGAGAGGGTCTGATTGGCGTTAGCTCCAATCTGGAACTGCTTCCCGGAGAAGCTTCCATCGAGCAACGTCGATCCGTTGAACTCTGACACGTTGGCCAACCGTGTTAACTCATCACGCAACTGACTGGCTTCCGCGTTTAGGGTCTGTCGATCAGCGCCGGTGTTATCGTCAGATGCCGACTGGACGGCCAGCTCACGAAGCCGCTGAACGATGTTGGTGGCAACCGTCAAGCCGCCTTCTGCGGTCTGGACCAGTGAAATGGTGTTGTTGGCGTTTCGAGCGGCTTGCTGAAGACCCCGAACCTGCGCGCCTAATTTGGTCGCAATGGCAAGACCGGCAGCATCGTCTGCGGCCTTGTTAATCCGAAGACCGGATGACAATCGCTCCAAGCTGGTGCTTAATTGGTTGTTGGCGGTTCCTAAGTTTCGTTGTGCGTTGATACTAGCAATGTTGGTATTGACTGTTAATGCCATGGTGTGATCCTCCTTGATCGTTTATATCGATACAATCATTAGTGTGTGTCATGCTTAGCTTCCGTGCCTCGCTGACGCTATCTATCTACATGTTCGGTTTCGTTGAAAAGCACCTCCTTTCGTGATTGTGATTAACAAGAACCGATCCATGCAGAGACCGTATCGGCACCACAGAAATAAAACTTTAGCGGTCCGTTCAAAAAGTCTACCAGCCACGTTTTCGTCCCCTCGTCGTGCTCACGTACGTCCCGTACGCTCCGCGCGCCGACGGACCTCAGGCCTTGCT
>JAJDBL010000191.1 GCA_029261375.1 Nitrospirales bacterium | reverse complement strand
CACACCTCACCTCTGTCTTTCGCTGGGAAGGCGAGATCGCGACGGAGTCAGAATCGCTCCTTATTATGAAGTCGACGCATGCTCACTTTGCTCACATTCAGCGATTGCTGAAGGAGCACCATAGTTATAAGGTCCCGGAACTCATTGCGATTCCCATTGTCGCTGGATCGACTGAGTATCTCTCGTGGATCCACGAGTCGACGCGCGCGCCGGCCTGAATCAAAGCCTAGGGCGCGTTTTGGCTTGGACATTCAAGTTACAATTTGAGGACACGGCCGGGAGGCGCATCGGCGTGCTGGGTGGCATTGCGAGTATCAATGACGAGTGGGGCGTGTTGCACCACAGTGGCCCAGTCATAGGTCGAATGATCCGTCACGATCACGACACAATCAGCCACCTGGAGGGCCGCCGAGGTTAACTCTGGAAGCTTCGCGGGGGCCGGGGTCGTGGGATAGGCCGCGACATAGGGATCATGCCACGTGACTGCGGCACCCCGGGCTTCAAGCAGCGTAATAATATCAAGCGCTGGGGACTCGCGCACATCGTCAATATCCTTCTTATACGAGAGCCCCAGTACCAGGATCCTGGAGCCCTTCACACTCTTCGTGTGCTGATTGAGGCCCGCCGCGACCAACTCCACCACATGGTCCGGCATTGCCGCATTGATTTCCCCCGCCAACTCAATAAACCGGGCCCGATAATTCAAGGTCTTGAGCTTCCACGCCAGATAGTGTGGGTCCACGGGGATACAATGCCCACCCAAGCCGGGGCCGGGGTAAAACGGCATAAACCCATAGGGCTTCGTGGCGGCCGCCTGAATGACTTCCCACACATCCAGCCCTAACTTCTGCGCCATAATGGCCATTTCGTTAACGAGCCCAATATTGACACTGCGAAAGGTGTTTTCCAGCAATTTGACCATTTCCGCCGCTTCGGTAGACGACACGGGAACCACAGTATTCACGATATGGCCATAGAGGGCGCTCGTCAGGCTGATGCAGGCGGGGGTCGTGCCGCCAATGACTTTGGGGGTGTTCTTCAGTTTGAACTGGGCATTCCCCGGATCAATGCGTTCGGGCGAAAAGGCGAGGAAGAAGTCCTCCCCGACTGTCAACCCGGTCTCCTGCAACCGCGGCAGGACTAACTCGCGGGTGGTCCCGGGATAGGTGGTGCTTTCCAGGCAAATCAGTTGTGGGGCATGCAGGTGTTGCTGCACCGCGTCGGTGGCATGGAGGATGAAGGACACATCGGGATCTTTGGTTTTACTCAGCGGGGTGGGCACGCAGATGCAGATGGCATCCACTTCGCGCAGTACGGCCACATCAGTCGTACCCGTCAACCGGCCGTCCTTGGCCACTGCCACCATGTCAGCATCGGATACGTCGGGGATGTAGTTCCGTCCCGCATCGACCTCTGCCGCCCGGGCGGGATCTTTGTCGAGCCCCACCACATGAAACCCTGCCATAGCGAAATCCACGGCGAGCGGGAGGCCCACATACCCTAGCCCAATCACGGCGATGCGCGCCGTCTTCGCCTCAATCTTCCCCTGTAATTTATTCATACGCTCCACCTCACGGCCGATCGTGATATTGTCTATAATTATTGTCGAAAATTAACGTTCATTGGCATACGCGCGGCATCTTAACACAAGAATATCTATGCAACGTAGATGTGTGGGTGACCGCGTAATAGCCAGCGACAGTTTGAGAGGACTGTGATGATAGATTCTGACGTCGTGACGAGAGTTTTTGACTTACTGTCCGAGCGATATGATGGCTTAGGGCAAACGGCGACGGAGCGGGTTCGCGCATGGTTATCTGGGAACATTCCATACGGATACCCCGAGATTATTGAGCAGCATCTCGCGGATCAACATGTCAGTCTGTTATTTGATGCATTCTGGCAGGTATTACCGTTCGGTACGGGCGGTCGACGCGGTCGTGTAGGCTATGGTCCGAATCGCCTCAATCTGGCAACAGTCGCGATGACGGTTCAGGGACACTGCGATTATCTCGAGACAGCCTTTCCAAATCGTATGCAAAAGACAGTCGTGATCGCGCACGACGTGCGGGTGTTTCACGATATTTCGGGAGTCTATCAATTCCTTGGAAAGAGCCATCCGTTATTGGGCGTCTCATCTCGATCTCTCGCAAAGTTGGCCTGCGAAATTTATGCGGCAAATAATATTATTTGTTACTTCCCATCGCCGCTGGATGATCACGTTGTGTTAACGACACCGGAGTTGGCTTATCTGATCAATCGACTGGAAGCTGTGGGGGGCATTAACCTTTCGGCGTCTCATAATTTTCCTGACGATAATGGGATCAAAGTCTATGATGGGTACGGCAGCCAGCCTGTTGCCCCTGCCGACCAAGAACTGATTGATGCCATGGAGCGTGTGACGGAGGTGAACTCAATAACGTTCGACCGTGCTGTTCAGGAGAACTTGGTGCGAGATGTTCCCAAGAAACTGCATCAAGACTATGTAGCAGCTTACGTAGGGCTGTACAAAGAGATGACAGGCGTACGGTCGGATGATCGAGTGATCTACACGCCGTTGTGTGGCTGCGGACTCACGACAGTTGGGGATGTGTTCAACGCAATTGACCTGCCGTTTCTCGTGCCACCGGATCAAGGTCCAGATGGTTTGTTCTCGGTGATCCCATTCAAAGCGCCGAATCCGGAGGTGTTTCAGGCGACCGAACCCGCTCGGCGGTTCGCGGATTCTCATGGAATTGGGATTGTGTTGTCGAGTGATCCTGACGCTGATCGCGTTGGCTTGGAAGTCAAGTTAGATGATGGTTCGTGGTATCACTTTGATGGTAATCAGATCGCGGCGGTGTTGTGTTACTTTCTGATGCTCGATCCAGAAGGACCCCAGAGAAAGGGGTTAGTCATTGAGACGCTGGTGACGACCAAGATGCTCGGAGCGATTGCGAAACGAGCCGGGGACTCATATGTCGTTGATGATCTTTTGGTCGGGTTTAAGTATGTGGCGAATGTGCTGAACGCCCTTGAACGGGATGGCCGCTACCGCCATGTGACCTGTCGGCCGGATCAGCTTGTGTTGGCGGCTGAGGAGAGCCACGGCATCATGGTTATGTCAACGATTCGAGACAAGGACGCGACGCCAGCGTGCATGTATCTTGCTCTCCTATATCAGCGGTTGCGAGGGGAAAGCAAGACGATCCTTGACTATTATCTACACATTTTGGAAGAACTTGGCGGGTACGCTGATGTGAATCGTTCCATCATGATGGTAGGAGCGGAAGGGGTTGTGAGAAGAGATTTGATCATGACCTCGCTACGGGCGTCACGCCCTCAAGAACTTGCTGGCCATGTGGTTCGAAAGGTTGTGGACTATTGGGATGAGGGTACATTTGGCGTGTTCGTAAGCGAATCGGACAAGTTGCCAAGAAATGTTATCCAAATTTTTACTGATAGTTTCGTGGTGACAGTTCGGCCATCCGGGACAGAGCCAAAACTGAAGATCTATTGTCAACTGTTGCCAGGAGCTGATGTCTCCTCGCAATGTGGGATGGAGCTGTTGAAGCACGTGCGTGACAAGGCTGACAATATCGCTCGACTGGTCTATGCGGAGTTGTTGCATCGAATCGACGTCCAGGTACGCGATGTGGGATTGTTATTACCTGACATCATAGACCTGGATCGTAAGCTTCATTTTGAGACAATCACAGTCCCCAGATTACGCGCAGCGTTGCGCGAGGGCACGATGACTGAGCTACATGACCTTCACGGATGGCTCGTCAACGAGGTCTCAGGACTCGTTCCGGGAGCTGACCCACTCCCGGCGTTGAAGGCTCCCATTGGCTACTTGTGCGCTGAGTGGGCACTGGAGTTTGACGCTATCGTGCTTTTTAACGACCTGCAAGATTGGGCTCGGTCATAGCTGGCGCGGGAAGGGCGCGAGGCCCGCGTCATGCAGTAGCTTGGGTTCATCGATGTGCGCCGCTATGATGGTACTGTTTCTATGAAGCGATTAGTAGCAGTGGTTGGTGGTGGAACAGGGTCATTTAATATCCTATCCGGCCTGAGACCGTATGAAGACGTCTGGGTTCAGTCGATCGTCAGTATGATGGACTCAGGTGGTGATTCTGGAAGGCTGCGAGATGAATTCGGAGTGTTGCCCCCTGGGGATGCGCGACGGTGCCTGGTTGCGTTGTCGGAAGAGTCCCAACTCCTCAGAGATTTGTTTTCATTCCGGTTCGCGGAGTCGTCATTAGATGGCCGTAGTTTTGGCAACATGTTTTTTTTGGCACTCACGAAGATTCTTGGGTCGGAAGAAGAGGCGATTGAGTCTATTAGCAGAATCCTTAAGATTCGTGGTCGCGTGATTGCCGTGACCTGGGACAACGTTCACCTCTTTGCGGAACTCGCTGATGGAACGATTATAGAAGGAGAGGCGAATATTGATGTTCCCAAGCACGACGCCTCGATTCCCATTCAGCGGGTATACCTTGAACCAAATGCACAGGCCAATCCGAGGGCTATCGACGCGATTGCAGAAAGCCACTTCATCGTCTTGGCGCCCGGAAATCTCTTTACTTCCACGGTGCCTAATCTGTTGGTGACAGGGATTGCCCAGGCCATCCAGAAGACGAAAGCGCCCCTAATCTATATTCTGAATCTCATGACACGATATGGCGAGACGGATGGTTACATGGCCTCCGAGCACGTGGAGGAACTACTACGATACAGCGGAAGGGTGCCGGACGCGGTTTTAGTGCATGGTGGCACCATTCCCTCTGTACTCGAGTCGAAGTACAAAGAGGGAGACGCACACCAGGTGCAGGTCGATACGGAACCGCTCTATGCAATGGGAGTGAAGACAATAAAAAGTTGTGAATTGGTTCCCTCGGATGCTCATGTGACGGTTCGCCATGACCCAGAACAGACTGGACGTGCGCTTGTTGAACTTTTTGATGAGATGGCACCAGTGGTGAATTCAGGTATGTAGTGCCTCCGGTTGAGATGCGTTTCGACAGAATGGATATTCATGAATGATCATTAATTACATGATTTGGCTTAGACGACGGATGGACACAGCATGATTACCTCGATACTCAATCAGCTTTTTGGAAGTAAAAATGATCGTGAGCTCAAGCGCCTGTGGCCCCGTGTTGTTGAAGTTGCGTCGCTAGAGCAACATGTCGAAACACTTGGTGATGCGGACCTTCGAGCGAAGACGGACGAATTTAAAAGGAGGCTTCTTCAAGGCGAAGGCTTGGATGACATCCTCCATGAGGTTTTCGCCGTGGGTCGGGAGATGTCAAAGCGAGTGCTCGGTATGCGGCACTTTGATGTTCAGATTCTCGGTGGGATTGTGCTGCATGAAGGAAAAATTTCTGAGATGAAGACGGGGGAGGGGAAGACTCTTGTTGCGACACTCCCACTCTATCTCGATGCGCTAGCAGGTCGTGGGGCACATCTCATCACCGTGAACGATTATCTGGCCAAGCGCGATGCACAATGGATGGGCGTTCTATACTCTGCTCTCGGTCTTTCCCTTGGTGTCATCCAGCACGAAGCGTCGTTTTTGTTTGATGCCTCCTATGAAGCACCGGATCCTCGCCTGCAGTCATTGCGACCAGTCACCCGTCAAGAAGCCTACCAGGCCGATATCACGTACGGGACGAATAATGAGTATGGATTTGACTATCTGCGGGACAACATGGTGCTGAGTGTCTCGCACCGCAGCCAACCATCATTGAACTTTGCCATCGTTGATGAGGTGGACAGCATCCTGATCGATGAAGCGCGGACACCGCTCATTATTTCTGGGCCTACTGAGGAGTCCACTGATTTGTATGAGCGACTGGATAAGATCATTCCTCACCTTAATGCAGAGGCCGACTATACTATTGAGGAAAAGACGAAAACGGCGTCGCTGACTGATGCTGGGAATGCTAAGGCAGAACGCCTTCTGGGTGTGGACAATCTCTACGATCTCGCCCACATTAGTCTCGTCCATCATCTCGTTCAAGCATTGCGTGCACATACGCTTTATCATCGTGATACTGACTATGTCGTCAACGATGGAGAGGTCACAATCGTTGATGAGTTTACGGGCAGGTTGATGCCGGGGCGTCGATGGAGTGATGGACTGCACCAAGCAGTTGAAGCCAAAGAAAAGGTAAAGATCGCAAATGAAAACCAGACGCTTGCCTCTGTAACCTTCCAAAACTATTTTCGAATGTATGACAAGTTAGCGGGAATGACTGGAACCGCTGATACGGAAGCTGCGGAGTTTGCCAAAATCTATAACCTGGACGTGGTGGTGGCTCCGACGAATCAACCTAATATTCGTGTGGACTACCCCGACCTGATCTACCGGACGGTACAAGAAAAGTACTCCGCGATTGTGGAGGATATCGTCGATTGTGCTCAACGACAACAACCCGTGCTAGTTGGGACGATTTCCATCGAAAAATCAGAAAAAATATCAGGGATGCTCAAGAAACAGGGGGTCAAACATTCCGTTCTGAATGCAAAGTTTCACGAAAAAGAAGCGGAGATCGTTGCCCAGGCTGGGCGACAAGGCGCCGTAACGATAGCGACAAACATGGCTGGCCGTGGGACCGATATTCTTCTCGGGGGAAACCCTGAATTCCTGTTTAAGCAGATGCTGTCTCAATTTCCAGATTTGTCAGAGGCCGATCAGGATCACCGATTGAAACAAATTCAAGACGGATGTGAAAAAGAAAAGCAGGAGGTCGCAGCCTCTGGAGGACTGCATATTGTCGGAACTGAACGGCACGAGAGTCGCCGAGTTGACAATCAGTTACGAGGACGCACTGGCCGACAGGGCGATCCAGGGTCATCTCGGTTTTATCTTTCCTTGGAAGACGATCTCCTGCGCATTTTTGGGTCCGAGCGGATATCGAGCATTATGGAAAAACTGGGAATGGAGGAAGGTATTCCCATTGAGCACAAAATGATTACTCGATCGATAGAGAACGCTCAGAAAAAGGTCGAAGCCCATCATTTTGATACTCGCAAACAGTTGCTTGAATATGACGATGTGATGAACAAGCAACGAGAGGTCATCTATGAGCGACGACGCTTGATCCTTGCTGATCATGACCTGACCGAAGAAATTCATGCTTCTATTGAAGAACTTGTCGATGGAATTCTGGCCGTTCATTGTGATGAGGAGCAGTACGAAGAAGCGTGGGACATCGATGGGTTAGCAGATGCGTGCCAGAGTCAGTTCGCGGCAAATATACGCGGTGAGGGCGGAGACGATGCCAGTGTGTTTCGAGATATGGGACGGGATGCGCTCCGCGAGCAAATCGTCGAGCAGATGCACCAAGCCTATGCTCAGAAACGGGAGAGCATCGGAACCGACGTGTTTCGTCAGATCGAGAAAATGATCATGCTTCGCGTCATTGATGCGCAATGGAAAGATCATCTGCTTGGTATGGATCATCTGAAGGAAGGTATCGGGCTGCGCGGGTATGGCCAAAAAGATCCCTTGGTTGAGTATAAGCGCGAGGGGTTCGATATGTTTGCCAACATGATGACCCGCATTAAGTCTGAAGTCCTTGAGCATTTGTATCGTGTACAGTTGGCGCAAGGAGAACCTCCCCCAACACTTGAAACTGAGCGTCGCGCGCCAGTCCACCTGAGTCGTGGAGAATCAGAGCCTCAGGCACAGACTGTTCGACGAGAGGGGGCCAAAGTCGGACGCAACGATCTCTGTCCCTGCGGGAGTGGGAAAAAGTATAAGAAATGTCACGGTACGTGAACTGTCCCCATCTTCTGAACCACATCCGCTAGTGTAATCTCACAAGACTGCGTGACGTCGCTAAACCTTCTGTCGTCTGTTTGGACATGCGTTTACCGCGGTCGCAGCAAGATACTCGACAACGATAATGTTCAAGCATAGAGTGTGTTGACAAGGTTTAAGAGCGTGTGCCACTGTTAGATGTTCGATCGCAATTTATAAGATAGCGTTTACTAGAAATGAGGTGCGATATGCTACAAGATGTGACACGGGCCCGTCGGGCCGTTGCGTTCACGATCTCGATGATATTGTGTGGGGGGTTAGTGTTTGGTGGCGCTTCATTGAGCTCCGCGCAAAGCGGGTTTGGTGGATCAAAAGGCCTTCCAACGCATCATCAAGCTCCCGATTTTCACCTTCAGACGGTGGATGGAAAAGCAGTAAGTAAGAGCAGTCTGAAGGGACAGCCAACCTTGATGATGTTTTGGGCGCCGTGGTGTCACGTGTGCCAAGTCGAGCTTCCGAAGATTCACGATTTTCATGAAGCGGTAAAACCGTATGGTCTCCAGGTGTTGTCTGTGGGATTTGCTGATGCGAAGGAGAATGTTCTCGGGTACATTAACGGGCATGCTGATGTGTTCACGTTTCCCAGTGCGTTTGACGTAGGCAACGTTGTTGCCTCAGACTTTCGAGTTCGCGCAACTCCGACATTCGTGCTCATTGATGCAGACGGCGCGGTCCGTCTTGTGCATCCTGGCGCTGGGATTCTTCATCACCCCAAACTCTTATCGTTTGTCGAAGAGATTGTCTCATAGTGAACCCGGACAGGGGTCGCTGATAGATCGGCCTTCCGGTAAGACCTCTAAGTCCATTCGTCGCCATCCTTGCGGCGACATGAAATTCTTCCAGACCTGGCGATCCTTGCGAATGGCATCGAGACTCTCATTGTTTCTCCGTGCAGAATCACGGAGCAATCATGGTTTGCTTGTTCCGGAATGCAAATGTGGTTCAACCCGCTCACCCGCGAGCATGTGGAGGGGATTGTGCTGATGGTTGGATTAGAGAAGACTCGAGTGGGAACGATAGGGCTGATGGCCATTTCGCTCCTTTTCCTCGCCTCGTGCATGGGAGCAAACCCTTTCATTGAGACGTCTTTGGAGCCTGCTAAGGCGCGTGGAGAGACGCAACAGTGGTTTGAAAAAGAGTGGGGGCCTCCCTCCTCCACGGCCTCACGTTGGTTAGGAGGGGAAGTCTGGACCTATACCCGTATAGCCGGTGGGAGCCGAACGCTCCTCGGAAATTTTAATCCGCGTACCTGCGTCATCACGTTAAAGTTTGATGATGAGAAGAAACTTAGCTCCTATAAATATTCCGGATGCTAAAAGTAAAAATCTGTGGCATCACGAATGTTGCTGATGCTCTTTACTCTGTAGATGCTGGCGTGGATGCGTTGGGATTCATTTTCCATCGAGAGAGTCCACGGTATGTGTCTCCAAGTACTGTGCGACGTATTGTAGAACGTCTTCCGCCTTTTGTCACAACGGTTGGTGTCTTTGTGAATGAACAACCCAGTCTGATGCAGGAGACCATGGGGGAATGTGGGCTGTCGCTTGCTCAGCTTCATGGAGATGAAACCCCGGAGGACTGTCGTGCATTTGCTCATTCCGCGATTAAGGCGATACGGGTGCGAAATCCAGATGATATTGATCGTATGCGGGAGTATTCGGTACGAGGATTTGTTCTTGACGCGGCGGTAGATGGAGTATGGGGAGGAACTGGACAGCTAGTGAATTGGGAACTTGCTCGGACGGCTCTAAAATACGGGGATGTGATCCTGGCTGGCGGACTCACGCCGGATAACGTCCGCAGCGCGGTTGCCACTGTACATCCTTACGGCGTTGATGTTAGTAGCGGCGTTGAAGAGTCTCCCGGGAAAAAGGACCACCAGAAAGTGATCCGATTTGTCTCCGAAGCGAAGTCCGCTAGAGGATGAGTCGAGTACCGGATAAGAAAGGACGTTTTGGCGTCTACGGTGGAAGGTACGTTCCAGAAACGTTAATACCTGCGCTCGATGACCTTGAGGCCATCTATGCGGATTGCAAGCGCGATCCTGTCTTCTGTAAAACCCTGGATTCCTACCTTGAACACTATGTTGGACGTCCCACTCCTCTTTATTTTGCGGAGAGACTTACAGAGCGCCTTGGTGGCGCAAAAATCTATCTAAAACGGGAAGATCTCTGCCATACAGGTGCCCACAAGATTAATAATGCCGTTGGCCAGGCATTGTTGACGAAGTATATGGGCAAGACCCGTGTCATTGCTGAAACGGGTGCTGGGCAGCATGGCGTTGCGGTAGCAACGGTGTCAGCGATGTTTGGACTCGAGTGTGTGATCTACATGGGAACCGAGGACATGGAACGCCAGGCGCTCAATGTGTTCCGGATGCGCCTGCTTGGCGCGGACGTGCGCGGGGTAGATTCGGGGAGTCGGACGCTCAAGGACGCTGTTAGCGAAGCACTGCGTGATTGGACCGCACATGTGGAAAGTACACATTATATACTCGGTTCCGCGTTGGGGCCGCATCCGTATCCAATGATCGTTCGCGATTTTCACGCTGTCATTGGCCGTGAAGCGAAGCGGCAGTT
>JAJDBL010000190.1 GCA_029261375.1 Nitrospirales bacterium | reverse complement strand
ACCACCGTCATGATCAAAGGCAGTTCAAAGGCGACTCCAAACACCAACAGGAATTTCGCATTGAAATCGATATATTGGCCGACAGCCAGTGCAGGAAGAAAGTCGAATTTCTCTCCCTGTGCCACCAGGTATTTCAACGCGAGAGGAAGAATGACCGTATTGCAGACCGCCACTCCACACACAAACGAGAGGGTTGCGATGCCGATATACGGCAACATGGAACGCTGTTCGCTGGGAAGCAGTGCTGGCTCGAAGAACTTCCAGGTTTGATAGAACAGAACCGGAAGGGTGAGCAACACCGCCGCGAAGAATGAGACTTTAATGGCGGCGAACAGGGCTTCAGCTGGCCCGTAGAAGACGAGATCGGCGGGAAGTGGACGACGAAACCACGCGATCAGCACGTCAGCAAAGAGAAACGTAATCGCGAATGTTGAGGCCAGAAACGCCAGGACAATATAGACACGTTTGCGAATCGAGGCGATGTGCTGCGTGAGGAACGTCCCAATCATGAGGGGCTAACCTCATGCTGCCGTGAGCGTGTCACGCCTCCCGCGAGAGGGTCGTTGTTTTCGGACTGTAGGTCCACGCAACGCATAATCATCGCATCTTCGGTTGGGTTGGAATAGTACGCACGACGCGTCGCGATCTGTCCGAATCCCATCCGTGAATAGAATGCAATGGCTGCTGTGTTAGATGTTCTGACTTCAAGCATAGCCACGTTCGCCCCTTGCTCGTGTGCGAGAGCGATGACATGGGTCATCATGGCGGTGGCAACTCCCTGCCGGCGATGGTCGACGTGGACGGCGAGATTCATGACATGGAGTTCCTCGAAAATGACCCAGAAACACACGTGACCAACAATCACGCCCTGATTGCGGGCTGCGAGAAGTGAGGCGAACGGGTTTCCGTCCAGCTCATCACAGAACATTTTTCGCGTCCATGGCGCAGAGAAGGACGTCTGCTCAATGTGCATGATGAAATCAAGGTCTTCGTGAGAAAGCAGCGTGATCGTCATGTCTCGATTCCGGGTGGTACAGCAGAGTCAGCATCAGGTTCTGGTGTTACTGATGCACGCGGTACGGCGAGTGTGCGCTGATTGGGTTTCGCGTCTGGCGGTCTCAAGTAAATCGGTGTGACATCGTTAGGCCCAAGCATACCATGCGTCAATTGTGCTTTACCAATGGCAGCCACGCTGATTGCCGAGGGGGGCATGGCGACCTCCGGACTCAATACAGCGTGTACGCCGAACCGCTCGGTGAGCAGATGGCGACAGAGTGGAATGCCATCGCCCGTGATGACGGTGGGCTTCTGCAGATGGGGCGCAAGCGTCTTCATCGCGGCATCAATCGAAAGGCGTTGTGGTGTGAGAATGAGGCGTAAGTCATGCAGGTGTTCAGCAGATGGTTGGTCATGAAAGAGCGCAAGAAAAACCTCACCACGCTTCGCATCAAGCAACGTGCAGATCGGGAGGCCGAGGCCGCAGGCATTCACCGCGAGGGCGTGAAGGGTAGGAACCGCGATCAGCGGCTTCCCTGAACCGTGCGCGAGCCCTTTCATCGTTGCGATACCGACACGGAGGCCGGTGAATGATCCTGGGCCGGTGGAGACGGCGAGGCCATCAAGGTCATGAGGTGTCACGTGATGGGCTGTCAAGAGGCGATCAATGGCTGGCATGAGTGACCAACCCGGAGCATGTTCGGAAGAACTCCCATTGAGACGGCGGGACTGTTTTGCCGTTTCCACGCCGAGAGGCCCCGCGTCATCGACGAGCGCCACACTCTGGAGCGATGTTGCGGTTTCAACCGAGAGGATCATCATAGTGCCTGCGATCCGGAGAGATGCGTCATGGGATTACTCGTTGATACTGAAGTGTGTTGGGGACAAGACAGGATTCGGGAGAACCTCCGTGAACTTCAGTGTATACCGACTCTGACTTGCGAGATCCTGAATGGCCAGATGAAAGGGGAACTGGATACCACTGCTTGGCCCAATGCCGCGGTAGTCATCGAAGTCGACGTGAATCAACGGATTGCCGGAGTCATCAAATATGACCGCTTTGACGACATCAAGATTGATGCGCTCGAACCATACCTGGCGTATCGCAGGTGTGGAGTGTGTGTCGTTCATGACATCAAGACGGTAGAGTTGACTGTCCTCAGTCACTGAGACCGTCTGTGTATCATCGATAGGAGTGACCAGGACGGTTTGTGATACCGCTTTCACGAGACTCAGCATGCGGTGTCGCATCGAGGGTGTGTCTGACGTCGTGTCCGCTTCGACGGCGGCATGTGTTCCCGTCACCACTCGATTCTGCGACGGGACATGAATGCGATACGCAGTGTCGTTACTGGTGAGGTCAAAGAGTGTGCGTCCGAGCGGGTCGAACGCACGAAGCGTGACAGAAGCCGGCCTCACGTAGGCGAGCGACATATTGAGGGATCGGCGAATCGGGATGTATTTTCCACGCGCTTCTAACTGGAGCAGCGCCCGAATACTGTGGAGTTCGTGGGCGCGAGTATTGACGATGGTGACCAATTCCTCGGGACTCGCGTGACGAAGTGGTAACGTATCGACCACCTCGGGGACGCCAGCCCGACAGCTCGCTAACAAGAGACAGAACACCATGAGAAGCCCGATGGCCTGCCAGGCGGTATTGAGCTCGGAGGTCCCTCCTTTGAGAAAGGGGGCTAGGGGGATTTTCAGATTATATGCTCCTCTGAGGCCTCCGCTCCGTGCGGAGGGAGATCGTTATGATGCATCATGTTTGCCGCATGCCAAACCCGGTTGTTATACTCGATCTCATGACAACACGAAAGCCTGAGCAGGCCGTTGCAACCAACCGAAAAGCCCATTATGACTATGCGATCGAAGATACCTTCGAAGCTGGCATCCAGTTACTCGGGACCGAGGTGAAAGCCTTGCGTGAGGGGCGCATCAACATCAAAGAGAGCTTTGCCAGGATTGAGCGTGACGAGGTGATCTTACACAACTGCCATATCAATGAAGATAGCCACGGGAACATCATGAATCATAACCCGGTCCGGAGCAGGAAGTTGTTGCTCCACCGCAAGGAAATCGATCGGCTGGTGAACCAGACGCAGAAGAAGGGGCTCACATTAGTTCCACTGAAGGTCTATTTTAACGACCGTGGATGGGCGAAGCTTCAACTCGCATTGGCCAAAGGTAAGCGACAATACGATCGCCGAGATACCATCAAGAAACGTGAGGACACGCGTGAAATGGCGCGGGTCATGAAAGACGAAGGGAGGGGGCGATAGGATTCGACGGGAATTAGTGGGTCAGGGCTGCATGTCGAGGTCCTCGAGTCCTCGTAAAACTCTTGGGGAAAAATTTAGTTGCCAACGAAGACTTGGCTCTCGCTGCTTAATTAGGTAGCGACGTCCCTCATTCGATGTCTGTGCGAGTGATCAGGATGGCATATAACAGGCTAGCCTAATTCTGGGCTCCAGGGGAGACGGGCGAAACCATACTGGGCTAGCAACCGTAATGAGCCGTGCCGTTGGGCGTGTACGGGAGCGAAACTTAATACAATGGCTACACATGTAGACGTTCTGTGCTGACGATTTTCGGACGCGGGTTCG